>NZ_NOLK01000001.1:0-214057 GCF_002245985.1 Nostoc sp. 'Peltigera membranacea cyanobiont' 232 | reverse complement strand
GGATTAGGGATTGGGGATTGGGGATTGGGAATTGGGCTAGTTAACGAGGGTGATACTCGCGATCGCGCCGCCTTGCTGGTGAATGCGTTGATACTCTTGCGACAGTTTATTAAAGGGCACGAGATAGACTTGGTTGCTGCGGCGAAATGGAGAAATTTGGTTTACTGCCTTTGCTCGATAACCAGTGACTTCCAATCGATAAACCTTACCTTCATCACTAGCTGCTACACCATGACGAGTTCTAGAGCCTAGTGGTGGATTGCGGAATATCGCACCATTGCTAGCTGGTGAAACCACAGGGGTCGGGGTATTTTGAATTACCAAGCTATTTAATCGAGGTTGCTTACCTGTCAAGTTACCTTTGAGACTGCTACTAGAGGCTCCTCGGACTAATTGGAATATATGGGTAAACTGCACGATGTTCTGAAAGGCTTCGGTTTTGTAGCCTCGAATATAAGGCACAATATCTTCCCCGAAGGTATCTTGGTACTCGTCGCTGTCGAGATAGGAATCAATTTCAGCCTCAAAGCCTTTTTCATCCAGAATAGTACTGTGCGATCGCATTTCTTCTAAGTCAATAGGAGCGCGACCAAGCAAATGCCTAAAGTTCAATTCAATTGACCGATAACGAGGACAATTGCTGAAAAACCGAGAACGATATAACTCAGACTTCGCTACCAAACGCACAAATTCGCGGACGCTGATTTCGCCTCGCTTAAACTGCGATTCAGGAACAGTCAGCCGCTCGCTTTCCATCACATAGGCATTTCCTAACACCTGTCTGTAGATAACTGTGATGAGAGCTTCAAGTTCTTCTGCTGAATAACCGGGTACTCTCTCAGTTGAGTGAGTGTCTTCAAACAGGCTGATACCTAGACGTGAACTTGCTCCAAAAGCCATTTTCTGAAAATCTCCTGGCTAAACATCAAGTTCTTTTGGAACTTCTTAAAGAGGTTATTAGAAACCTACATCCAATCAAGAATTGCATACCAAAAGTAAGGAAATCGCTCAGGAAATAGTAAAGAAATCGGAAATAAATCACGAAAACTAAAAATTGTTACTTTTTGCAATATTTTCTCAAAGAGAGTTCACAGATTGTTTTAAACATAACTAGTACGTAAGATTAAAAAAATTTATGCGAATTCTCTTAGTTGAAGATGATGTCCGCCTGGCCGAAACTTTAGCAGAAGCCCTTACAGACCAGCGTTATATGGTTGATGTGGTGACAGATGGTGAGGCTGGATGGAATCAAGCCAAAATGCTGGATTATGATTTGCTGCTGCTGGATGTGATGTTACCAGAGCTAGATGGAATTAGTTTATGCCATCGACTGCGATCGCACAGCTACACGATGCCTGTTCTCATGCTGACTGCTCGTGACACTGTTAGCGATAAAATCACCGGATTAGATGCAGGAGCCGATGATTATGTGGTTAAACCAGTGGATTTGCAAGAACTATTTGCCCGAATTCGGGCCTTGCTTCGGCGGGGTAATGTTTCATCAGCGCCAATTCTGGAATGGGGCAATTTGCACCTCAACCCCAGCACTTATGAGGTGAGTTATGGCGAAAATATGCTCCATTTAACCCCAAAAGAATACGGAATATTAGAGTTATTGCTGCGAAATGGTCGTCGGGTTCTGAGTCGCAGTGTGATTATTGAACATATTTGGTCGCTAGAGTCTCCTCCAGAAGAACATGCTGTGAAAGTTCATCTCAGAAGCCTACGTCAAAAGCTCAAAGCAGGCGGAGCTTTTGATGATTTTATTGAAACAGTTCATGGTATAGGCTACCGTCTTAAACAACTCTACTAAAATCACATTAATTACCGCTACTATTCTCATCTACGTGCTGTAGCGATCGCACCAACAGGGTAAAATATCCTTGAGCGATCGCAATTCATCTCGAACATCAAGCTATCATCGGATATTGGGGAATTTCCGCGCGTAACTCAATAGCATCTATGACCGCTTCTCACTCTGAAACTCCATCTACGAAACCCGACGCAAGTACTTTTATTTCTGACCATCAACAGGTGGATCGCAGTAAGCTAAGTCAAATGTACCTGCACTACGTCGAGACGAAGGATAAATATCCTCACGCAGTGTTGCTGTATCGGGTGGGAGATTTTTTTGAATGCTATTTTCAAGATGCTGTCAAACTAGCGCAAGAATTAGAATTAGTCCTCACTAGCAAGCAAGCTGGGGAACAGGGAAGAGTGGCGATGTCTGGTGTTCCGCATCACGCTTGGGAACGCTATACCACAATGTTGGTAGAAAAAGGCTATGCAGTGGTAATTTGCGACCAAGTGGAAGATGCTTCAGAAGCTGCTGGGAGATTGGTGCGGCGGGAAGTAACGCGCATTCTAACCCCTGGCACGTTGCTAGAAGAAGGAATGCTCAAATCAAGTCGCAATAATTACCTAGCAGCAGTAGTAATTGCCGCAAATCATTGGGGTTTAGCTTATGCAGACATCTCCACAGGGGAATTTCTCACGACTCAAGGCAGTGATTTAGAACATTTGACACAGGAATTAATGCGCTTGCAACCTTCAGAGGTGTTAGTTCCAACAAATGCGCCTGATTTGGGTAGTTTGCTGCGTCCGGGAGAAACCTCGCCCCATCTACCGGAGTGTTTACCACCATCATTTTGCTATAGTTTGCGATCGCAAGTTCCCTTTTCCCAAGGCGAAGCTAGACCTAGATTATTGCAGAAATTTAAGGTGCGATCGCTCGAAGGACTCGGTTGCGATCGTTTCCCCCTCGCCGTTCGTGCGGCTGGCGGTCTTCTAGAATACCTGGAAGATACCCAAAAAGAAAACACAGTTCCCCTCCAAAGACTCCGCAGCTACACTGTCACCGACTACCTAATTGTTGACAATCAAACCCGCCGTAACCTGGAAATTACCCAAACTGTCCGAGATGGAACTTTTCACGGTTCCCTACTCTGGTCATTAGATAGAACTAGTACAGCGATGGGTGGGCGAGCTTTGCGGCGGTGGTTATTGCAACCACTACTCGATATTAAAGGCATTCGGGCACGTCTTGATACTATCCAAGAATTGATGGAAAATACGCCACTGCGTCAAGATTTACGGCAGTTGTTGCGGCAAATTTATGACCTAGAACGTCTCACAGGAAGGGCAGGTTCTGGTACAGCTAATGCTAGAGATTTAGTAGCTTTGGCAGATTCTCTCTCACGTTTACCAGAATTATCCCACTTAGTAACTGAAGCGCGTTCTCCCTTTCTCAAAGCTTTGCATAAAGTCCCAAGTGTGTTGGAAGAATTGGCACAAAAGTTACACGCGCACCTTGTGGAGTCGCCACCCATACTAATTAAAGAAGGCGGATTAATTCGTCCTAGTGTAAATTCCCTGTTGGATGAGAGGAAGGCAACTGTAGAAGCAGACCAGCAATGGATTGCCAACTTAGAAGTTGATGAGAGAGCTAAGACAGGAATTTCGACACTGAAGGTAGGATTTAACAAAACTTTTGGTTATTATATCAGTATTTCCCGCAGCAAAGCTGACCAAGTACCTGCTAATTACATCCGCAAGCAAACCCTAACCAATGAGGAACGTTACATCACCCCAGATTTGAAGGAACGAGAAGCCAGGATTCTCACGGCGCGGGATGATTTAAATCAGTTGGAATATGAAATTTTTACAGCGTTGCGGGAAGAGGTAGCACAAGAGGCGGAAGTAATTCGCAATCTATCTCGTGCAGTAGCGGCGGCTGATGTGCTGTGTGGTTTAGCTGAGTTAGCCGTGCATCAAGGTTATTGTCGTCCAGAAATGTTACCAGGAAGGGAGATAAATATTGTTGATGGCCGTCATCCGGTGGTGGAACAGTCTTTACCTGCGGGTTTCTTTGTGCCGAATTCAACGCAATTGGGTGAAGAGTCATTAGTCATTAGTCATTTATCATTAGCAGATGACCAAGAACAAAGGACAAATGACCAAGGACAAATAACAAATGACAATCCCGATTTAATTATCCTTACCGGGCCAAACGCCAGTGGCAAAAGTTGTTATTTGCGTCAGGTGGGATTGATTCAGTTAATGGCGCAGATTGGTAGTTTTGTACCAGCTAATTTTGCTAGATTGGGAATATGCGATCGCATTTTTACCCGTGTAGGTGCAGTAGACGATCTTGCAACTGGTCAATCTACATTCATGGTGGAAATGAATGAAACGGCGAATATTCTCAACCATGCCACATCTAGATCGCTGGTGTTATTAGATGAAATTGGTCGGGGAACGGCGACATTTGATGGTCTTTCCATAGCTTGGGCGGTGGCGGAATATATCGCAGTGGATATTCGGGCGCGAACAATTTTTGCTACTCACTACCATGAATTGAATGAATTAGCTAGTATTTTGCCGAATGTGGCTAATTATCAAGTGACGGTGAAAGAATTACCCGACCAAATTATCTTTTTGCACCAAGTCCAACCGGGAGGCGCTGATAAGTCTTACGGAATTGAGGCGGGAAGATTGGCGGGTTTACCGGCAGTGGTTATTCAACGAGCTAAACAAGTAATGAGGCAAATTGAGAAACATAGTAAAATTGCGATGGGGCTGCAAAATCTAGACTGAACACAGTTTGCACAATTGCAACCAACTCGATCGCTAATCGGATGAGATGCTTGAATCAAGTTGGGTGCTGCCAGATTAGGAATTTGTGTGTAAAATTTGAATCTAATCGTTCTGGTCAAACTTTCGTTACATAGTTATAAATTTTCCCGCCCACTTACTTAGACTTGGACTTAGCCTCTCCTTTTAGGAGAAGGGTAATTAAACCCAAAAATTACGAATTACCAATTATTTTAGCTGCGCCCAAATCCTTGACCCCGCAAAACCTTTGACCAAATAACTAATTCGCCTTGCTCACCGCCTGCCGCTAGTAACTTACCTTGGGGATGCCAAGCTAAGGCTGAAAAACCTCCTGAGACACCTGTGATAATTTGGGATACTTCCTTGGCTTGGTTCCACAAACACAACCAGCCGTCAGCAGCAGCAGAAGCGAGAAGGAAGCTTTTTGGTGCAAAAGCGATCGCATTGATTACACCCACATGATTAGTTAATACTCGTGCTTCCCAACCTAAAGTATCATCCTCTAGCTTTTCCCACACCACAATCCCTTCAACGCTAGAAGATGCGAGTATTGGCGCACCAACTTTAGTGATAGCTTCTGACCATGCCAATTGGCGAATTTTACCAGGGAAGCCACGCATTACCCAAGGGTCGGGATTATTCCATTCCAAAACGGTGACACTACGATCCATGTTGCCAGAAGCCAGGTATTTGCCATCGGGCGACCAAGCCATTGCTACGCTGACAGTAGTCATCTCTAGGTTGTATGGTTCTTCATCCCAGTTTTGACTATGCCAAATTTTGATTCCCTTATAACCACTAATCGCTAAGTATTCTCCGTCAATCCGCCAATCTATACCCAACACTGAAGAGTTATCGAAATTTAGCGTCACGACAATTTCACGAGTATCTGCATCCCAGACTTGGACGTAACGCCCCAAACTAAAAGCCAGTTGGTTACTGGTGTAATTCCAAGCTAGCTTGTCAACCCATGCGGGGGCATTTTCCAACGTGGCGATTAATTCAGTGTCGCGCCAAATTTTTACCTGTCCATCTTGTCCGCCAACGGCTAAAAATTTTCCATCGGGCGAAAATGCAAGACAGTCTACTGATTTACCGTTACCAGTTTGTAGCGTTGTAAGTTCGCCATCATTCCACAGAACTACTTCACCAGCGGCAGAAGTTGCTGCTAAAGTTTTACCTTGTGGCGACCAAGCGATCGCAGTTACATAATCTGAAAGTGTCCCCGAATAGTGTTGTTCAAATTCCTTAGATTTAGTTGTGGAGTTCATAGTTATTGGGTACTAGGTACTGGGGATTAGGGATTAGGAACTGGGAACTAGAGACTCGAATCAAGGTAGTGAATTTTTCCCAATCCCCAATACCCAATCCCCAGTCCCCAATCCCCTTTTACGCTAAACAAGCGAGAAAATCTTGCTTGAGTTGGGCTGCATCAAGGTTGCGACCAATAAAAACTAGTTCGTTTTTGGGAGTTTCGCTGGGTTTCCAGGGGCGATCGGGTTTGCCATCAAATATCATGTGTACGCCTTGGAATACAAATCGATTTTCTTCTCCAGCAATATTTAAAATACCTTTCATCCGAAAAATATCTGGGCCTTGGGTACGCAGTAACTCCGAAAGCCAAGTGTTTAATTTTTCTCCATCTACTTCGCCTGCTTCTACTAAAGCCACAGAAAAGACGCTTTCATCGTGTACGTGGGCATCTTCGCCTAAAAAATCTGGATCGATCTCTAATGCGCGATCTAAATCAAAGGCTTTTACACCTAATAAAGCATCCATTCCTAGTTCAGAATTTTGAGTCCGGTAGATTTTTGCGATCGCATTCATCGCCCGAATCCGCTTTTCTAATTCATCTAACTCTTCTGGCGCGACTAAATCTGTTTTATTAAGTAAAATTACATCGGCAAAAGCAATCTGTTCTTGGGCTTCGTCTGCATCCCAATGCTGCCAAATATGCTTGGCATCTACCACTGTCACCACTGCATCTAGAGATAATTGGCTTTGTAAATCTTCATCTACAAAAAATGTCTGAATCACTGGTGCAGGATCGGCTAATCCAGTTGTTTCAATTACTAAATGGTCAAATTTATCGCGCCGCTTCATCAAATTACCAATGATCCGAATTAAATCGCCGCGTACTGTACAACAGATACAGCCATTGTTCATTTCAAATATTTCTTCATCTGCATCGATAATCAATTGATTATCAATACCCACTTCCCCAAATTCATTGACAATCACAGCAACTTTTTTGCCGTGTTCGTAGGTGAGGATGTGATTGAGTAGAGTCGTTTTACCTGCTCCCAAGTAGCCTGTAAGAACAGTAACGGGAACTGAATTGTTGATTACGTCAGCCACCATACTCTAAATTCCCCTTATCTCACCTTATGGATAATCATTATCACATATCATAAATCTTTTTATTGAAAGCGGCAGAAAACGAGATCCCCGCTAACCACAAAAAATGGTTTTTGCACGCTAAGAAAATTTCAAGTGCCTGAAACGACGATTTTTCGTTGAAACTAGATCAAAACTAGCAGCATAACCATAGTTCTTTTACCAAATATAATGGTAAGAAGCACTTCTTTCTTGAAAAGCTTACCTCATCTTAGTTTCAGCCTGAGCGTACAATTTTCCGGTTTGGGCGCGGTGATACCACATTCAGCTATGCTGTTTGTTCTTTGGAATTTCTATAAAAGATAAAAGCGGCAAAACTAATAAAGGCAATAGGTATAAATACTGAAGAATATGTCCCATTACTGCGGTTACTCAAATTAACTCTAGGGACAATAGTCCAGTAACTATCAGCAATGGCAACTCCTTGCTTCTCTAACCACGTTCTCACTTCTCCTTCTCCACCCTCAGTCACAAATCCACTCACCGTTACTGTTTCACTTTTTGGATCTTTGTGAACATACTCTTCAATATCATCCTTGTCTAATGAAATAATCAAATGAACCGGGGTGTTCGACTGAGAGTTCTCTCTCAATGCAATATAGACTCTGGGCATTCTATTGCCCTTTTGTGTTACTAACGCATTGGGATCTGGATAGCCTGAAATATTGGCATAAAAACTGTGTTCAGCAATTTTGCCGGAATTTAGTTGAGCAATGTTGATCGTACCGATATCTTTGCTGAATGATTGCGCTAATGTAATATTTAGCATAATAAGCCCAATAATTAAAATAATTATCGGCATGAGCGCATTTTTTAGAAGTCGGTTATTTGTCAAATCATCAATTACATTCCACTTAGCAGAAAATTCTTTATCTGGATTTTGACTTTGAACTCGATTGCGTAAATAAGTCCCTAACGATATAACTGGAAGATTAAGGATCATTAAACTTACAGATTGCCACTGTTTACCAAACAGACTCATCTGCATTTCTCCCAAAAATTTAACTGGGCCAGTATAGTGAAAGTCCCAATATATTGTCAGCGCAAGATACGCACAATACGCTAGAGATAAATATTTAAATTTCTGATTGTTACTCATTTCTAAAACTTTTATTTCCGCTCACTTTTTAACCTAAAATAGATTAAACCGAGATCCGTACTCAAACGAAAATAGGGGCAGGTGTAGCAGTGCAATGTAGCGATCGCTAATTTCACACCATTTACTACATCACCCTGTAAAATTCAAAGCCTCTCTCCTTAAAGGAAAAGAAGTCAGAGTATATTGCATACAAACGAGAAGCGCTATGTGATAATAATGAGCGCAACCAATAAAATTATACTTTGATGGATAGGTGAAGATTTAATTTTCTGGAGAGAACAAAAAATCTTGAATTACTTCTAAAACAACTCCTGGGTATTCTTCATGCAATCCCAAAGAACCAGGAACAACAATGCTTCTGACTCCTGGTAAGGCTACCAAAGCGTTCATTTCTTCTCGTGATTTAGGGGGGCTGGATTCTCCAATTACTACCATGAGCGGTGCGGTTAAAAACTGCACAAGTCCCAGAAAATCAGATTGTTCGCGTACAGCATCAAGATTACCAGTTACAAAGGCAGCAGAAGCAAATCGCGCTCCTGGTTGTTTAGTCGTGTGCCATTTCTTCTCAATGAAACTGGGTGTAATTTTAGCCGCGTCAGTAAATACATGACGGCGATACATAAAACTTAATAAAGATGGGGCAGTATTGAGTTTGTAGAGAGCTTGACCAAGTATAGGCGATCGCACCAATTCTCTCACAATGCCAGCTATTTGCTGACTTGCCCCCATTGTCGGCAAAGGGCCACGCCAAGTAGGAGCTAATAATACAATCTTTGAGAAAGCAGCCTGCTTCACAGCTAATTGCAAAACGTAACTAGCAGCATGGCCAGCCGCCACCACAGTAATGGGAGTATTAAAAACAGCTTTGACAAAATCTTCCAGAAAGTGCTGATATATTTCCGGTCGGTAATTCAAGCTAGGGCGAGAAGATTCACCAAAACCAGGCCAGTCTATGGCTACAACTTGAAAATTGGGAGCTAGTAATTTGGCAAGTTCGCCTACTTCCGAACGTGTCGAGACACTGCTGAAAGATGGTAGTAGCAATAGTGGTGAACCTTTACCGAGAGTTTCATAAACAACGGGCAATTGCTGATTTTCCCAATTCCAGACATATTCTTGAACTATTCCACCAAAACCAGTAGTAGTAGAGGTAGATAATAAATTTGTTGGCATGAGACTAAATTTTGGTAATTTTACGTTATTAGTCATTTGTCCTTTGCAAATGACCAATGACTAATAACCAAGTTTAGCTAGGTAAATCTAACTTACATTCCAACGCTTTTTTTTGCATGGTTTTAAAAATGTTGTAAAATCCATTAGCGCGGGAAGGTGTCAGACTAACATTTAAACCTGTTTCTTGAATAAAATCTGGGGTAAGTTGGACAATCTCAGTTGGCGTTAGTCCCTGCAATCCTTCAACTAGCAGCCCTACTAAACCTTTAGTTAACTGGGAATCAGACTCGCCCTGAAACACAATTTTACCGTCATCCAAGGTTGCTGTGATATAAACTTGAGACACGCAACCAGGAACTTTATTGTCAGGTAACTTATCAGTTTCTGGGAACTCATTGAGCTTCTGAGCATACCAGATTAGCTGTTCGTAGCGCCGCTTCGGTTCGGAAGCGCGTTGAAAGCGCTGGACAATTTTAGCAAGCGCAGGTGGCAAAGAATCTAGAGTTGAGGACATAACAGAAGCTGCAAACGATCGGTCTTACCTTGAGTGTAAATTATCTTTAGAGCGATGCCTACGGTGGGCTGCGCCTACGCGCCTCTGGTTCTCTTGGCATTATCAAGCTAGCCATTACTGAATATAACTCGTCAAATCCAGATAATTCCTGCGTAGGCGCAGCCCGTCGTAGGCATCGCATTCATATTCAGTTAGGTTTTTAATCCGTCTAATTACAAAAACTTAATTTTTTTATAAGCAGGCTTTAACACTAACTCTATACAATTTATGTTGTATCAGTATACACTTACAAAAATAGCTGCAAGTAGCTTTTAACTAAGCAGCTAGGCGATCGTCAACAATTAAAAATTAAAAATCAAAAAAATTCTGACTTTTAATTTTTAATTTCTCTGCCTTAAGGATTAATTCGTAGTTTGTGCAGCTAGCATCTGCTTCAGCTTTTCTAATTCCGAAGCCCAACGAGGATCTGGACGAATAGCGTCTGAATCGGTTGTTGTTGTTGTGCTGTTTTCGCGAGAACCACCGCCACCGCCGCCCCTACGAGGCTTCTTAGAGCTTTTCTCGCGACGGCTACCTTCTCTATTAGGAGTAGGAGTAGGTGTACTACTAGCATTAAGACTAACTGGTTTTGGAGCTTGCTCGTCGCCCTCTTCACCCTTTGTGCGAGGTAATGCCTTTTCTAGCTTAATGGCAGTGTCTTTAAACATCTGACCATTATACTTTTCAATGATTTCGTCAGCTTGTTCGTCATTGTTGACGGTAAGAAAACCAAAACCACGGCATTTGCCAGTTTTGCGGTCTTTAATTAATTTAGTAGTTACAGCTTCACCTTCTGCTGCAAAAACTGCTTGCAAATCTTGACGATCGATTTCTTCTTTAGGCAAATTACCTATGTATAGGCGAACGGACATGAACTATACCTCCAGAGTTAAATGAACATGGCAAGGCGAGAAAACAATTACTTGGCTTTGGCTTTTAAATAGATGCTATTGACCAAGACTGCCATCAACCAATTTTTTTGCTCGAAACTGTCAACTTATACAATACAGTTTTTCGTCGGGATCAAGCTTGTTTAATCCAAAGGCCCACACTATGGTGAGCTAATAACACCTTAATTCTAAGAATTGTAAATTTAATAGCCTATTGCCTGCTAAAGTACACGCTTTCTTCCATGCCTTTTTCGCAGAATCAAATACCATTCCTTACATTACCACGGTATTTTCTACGTAGCTAGTTTAGCGCATACATTTCCGACGTTAGTATTACTGCATCGTAACATAAAACACATTTTTTGATTCAAGGGAGCATATTTTGAAACAAAAACCAGCCGGTGGCTGGTTGATTTCCTGCTGTGTTGGGAGGATAAAAAGGTATGGAGGGGTGGAAAGCATCCGAGTTTTTAACTAAGCTGTAGTGCTGAGTTATGTTGGCTGCTATTGTTTGTGTAAATAAATGTAACACTTTGAAAGAAAACCTGCAACTTTTGTTTACATTTTGGTTTGTCATTTGTCAGTTGTCCTTTGTCTTTTGCAAATGACTAATGACTAATGACTAATGACCAATAACCAATGACTAACCAGTGAGAAAAACGTATGCGCCCCAAGCCTGTGCTGCAACTGCCAAAAAAGTAGACCAGATGGGATGAGGGCTATAAATGGTTTTACCACTTTGGGTTTCCAGAGTTTGGATATCGATCCAAGGTGTTGCTCCTCGGCGGAACCAACCTGTGACGATAATTTGGCGACCAATGAGATCCTGGTGATTAATTGACTGTCCTAGCCAAGAAATGTGGTGCAATTTCACCAAACCCGCGCTGGATTGAAAGATTAAATCTTGCGCTAGGGAGTTGCTAGTGCCTTGACGACCTAATAGTTTGCCCACCAGACGCACGCTGACGCTATCAATAGGTAAGGCAGAAGGGTCAGCTAAGAGGTTGGGCAGGTAGTCGTCAGTTTGCACAGTCGTGGGTTTAATATCGGGGAAAAAAGAATTAATCCGCATTACTGTACCGATGCTAAAGCCAATTAGAAGGCAGCCTGTAATGAAAGACCAATCTTCATATATCCACTTTAGATTTAAAAACTTGAGTGTGAATGCTAGTTGCCACGTTAGCCAGACTAAAGCTGCAAACAGAACCCCTAAAGGAATTCCTAACCAGGGAGCAATTTGTAATAAGAAAGACTGACGCTTCACCTTTGATGGTTCGCTAGCAAAATGTAGTTCAGTGTCTAGATGCCAGTGACGGGCGATTTGGCAGAGGCGTTCGATGCGATCGCCAATCAAAGGATGACTATTATTAATCGTAAACCATCGTCGATAGGGATTGGCAGTATCCCACTTCAAAAATGATTCAAAAGATAAATTGCTAGCAATAGTGCCCAAAGCAAGACTCTGTTGGTGGCTGACTGGTATCAGGAGATTTAAACTTTCTAGTTGCCAACTTGTCTCTTCCTCTTTTTGGATATCAGCTGCAATGCCAATAGCAATTTTGAGTAAAGCCCGAATCAGAGCATTGGGATTACCAGTAATTTCAGCTGCAACGCGATCGCTATAATAAAGCCGCAACCGCGACAACCACAATCCAGTCCCAGTCAGCAAACACCAAACTCCATAAATTATACTAGCTAGAATCGTCACCGGCCAGCGCCAAATTTTGCCTGATATCTTGTCTCCCAACTGTGACACTTGCTGATATAGCTTATGGATAGGTACTGTTACCAGCAGCAACAAAGACATCACAGCAAAATCCCAGTGAGCAATATGCCCTAGCTGCGTGGCGTAGATAGTGGCGATTTCATCATCTGCTAGTTGCTCTAATAACCCTTGACTCACAACAATCCTGGCATTACGTGGTAAAATACCGTAGGTCAGGATGATTGGTGCAGCCATTGGTAAAATTCGTAATTTGGGTAACGGCCAGTGGCGCTGTTGGCTGCAACGTTGAAGTACCCGGACGGCTTCACGGCTATGGGCATTCAATACATCTTTAGGAAATTCTCGCTGACCATACAACTTTGCCAGTAGCAGATCCAGCAACCAAGGTGATACTGCCATCAAGATCGCTAATACTATCAGCAACAATTTAGTAGGGTCGCGGTATAAAAGCTGCAACGGCTCCAGATAAGGTAGTTTGACTAAAGTTTGGTTGATTAATCCCATTACGAACTTAAGGATTTCTCGCATCACCCAAAACAGGGCGATAAATGTTCCTGCTGACAGTAGTCGCAAGGGAATTAATTTCGGTTTGCGTAGTGGTTGCCATGCTCTGGCACGTTGTGCTTGCCGCCAATAAATAACGCCGAATAATTTGGCTTGGGTGCGGGTAACAGAACCCATGAAGCCGCTTAGAGGTGTAGCAGGTTGTGGTAAGGGTGTCGCTACTGTAGCTTTGAGTCTAGTTAGTGGCACCATCGCCGGGGTGTCGTCGCTTTTGGTTTCTATTACTCGATCTTCTGGCTTTTCCTCTAATGTAGGAGTTATCGGGATTGAATTTGGGGTTGAATGTGGGGTTGAATTTGGGGTTGAATTCTCAAAAGCAACAAATCCAGTTTCGACATTTTTTGATTCTCGATCGGGTTTTTTACGTTTTGTTAGGTGTTCGAGAGCGCGTGTTGCCCACTCTTGAACTTGTGGATTGTTACTCTCAATGAGATTCTGGGAAATAGCGATCGCTTTGGGAACTTCGCCAGTGCGAGCATAAGCCATCACTAAACCAACTTGGGCTTGTAAGCTAGCAGTACCATTATTTTGGCTGCTAGCAATAGGTTCTAGTTGGGCGATCGCTGTTTGATAATTTCCCTGTTTGAGGGCAACTAAACCAGCCTCCAAAGATGATTTGGCATGTGAAGGCATACAAATTCTGGCACTCCAATCTCTTCTAAGTGATCCACGTTTGTGCAAAAGCGCGAACCTCGGATGCCGTGGAAATCAACCGCGCCCAAGTTTTGCTTGTCTAAGTGAATTGATCGAGAAAGAATTCAGGAGTAGAGCCGGAGACGCTCCGCCTCCGTCAGAATTCAGATGAAGACTCAACTGAATTCTGGATTCTGTATTCTGTATTCTTCTTCATTCTTCCACTGGTTGTTGACTAGAAAATACTGGAGCGATCGCGCTTAATTTTAACTCTGGATGGTCGCCCAGCAACTGTTGACAATTCCATTCATTACGGAATAGCAACACTGGTCGTCCCATACTGTCTTTAACTGTAGTGGTATTGAATATCCGTCCCACCTTTTCTAATGCTTCCCAACCACCCTCAACCCAACGGGCGACACTGTAGGGTAATACATCTAATATGGTTTCTACACCATACTCATTTTGTAAGCGAAACTGCACTACCTCAAATTGCAACTGACCCACCGCCGCCAAAATTGGATCGCGCTTGGCTTCATCAGTTGAATACATAATTTGCACAGCACCTTCTTCTCGCAATTCCGCAACGCCTTTTTGGAATTGTTTTGACTTCGAGGGGTTGGGATTCCTCAGAGATGCAAACAGTTCCGGCGAAAAATACGGAATCCCTTCATATTCGAGCTTTTGTCCCGTGTAAATTGTATCCCCGATCGCAAAAACACCGGGATTGTTCAAACCAATCACATCGCCAGGATAAGCCACATCAATCGATTCCCGCTCTTGAGCAAAGAGTTTTTGCGGGCGAGACAGACGGATAAGTTTACCAATGCGGGCGTGATTCACCATCATATCTTTTTCAAACTTACCAGTACAGACCCGGATAAATGCAACGCGATCGCGGTGTTTCGGATCCATGTTCGCTTGCAGTTTAAAGACAAACCCTGAAAATTCCGGGTAGGTAGGAGCGACTTCGCCCACACTACTGTGATGAGAACCGGGTTTGAGGGCATAGTCGAGGAAGTACTTGAGGAATAACTCTACCCCAAAGTTAGTCATGGCACTACCAAAGAACACAGGTGTCATTTTCCCTTCGTGTACCAATTGCAAATCTAACTCCGGGCCAACTCCTTCTAAGAGTTCTAAATCATTTTTCAGTTGGTAGTAGAGGTCTTGTTGTAGCTGTTCTTCTATTCTTGGATCGCCTAATTCCACTATCGTATCACGGGCTTCTCGGCTGCCGTGGGCACTGCGTTCAAACAGGTGAATTTGTTGTTTGTATCGATCAAAAACACCTTTAAAGCGATCGCCCATGCCAATGGGCCAGTTTACTGCATAGGTTTGCAATCCCAATTCTTGCTCAATTTCATCCAACAGTTCCAGAGGTTCCCTTCCTGGGCGATCGAGCTTGTTGATAAATGTAAAAATCGGAATACCCCGCAACTTACACACTTCAAATAATTTGCGGGTTTGGGGTTCCAAACCTTTTGCCGCATCAATTAACATCACTGCATTATCGGCGGCGGCGAGAGTGCGATAAGTATCTTCACTGAAATCTTGGTGTCCGGGAGTGTCTAATAAATTTATTTGACAGTTCTTGTATTCAAATTGCAACACTGTGGAGGTAATGGAAATGCCCCGTTGTTGTTCCATTGCCATCCAGTCAGAGGTAGCCTTACGCTGTGCCCGTCGCGCTTTGACGGCCCCAGCTTCGTGAATTGCACCTCCGTACAGCAGTAGCTTTTCTGTTAGTGTAGTTTTACCTGCATCGGGGTGAGATATAATCGCAAAGTTGCGGCGAAGTTCAACTGCTTGAATAAGTTCAGACTGAAGTTCAGTAGACATAACTGTATTTGTTTGTCAGCTAGCTTAATTTTTTTTGACTGTGGCAAGTCTTTTAATCTTAAGACAACGATGCTCGTGATAGGGTCGTAGTATAACCAACAATCTGATTAAATAGGAGAAAGCAATGTACGACACAGACAAGCGAAAGCTTCTATCTGCCTTGTCTCATGGAGCCATTTTTTTCAGCACAACAGTGGTATCTGTAGGTATACCTATTGCCATACTGCTTGTATCTGACGATCCTGTTGTTAAAGAAAACGCCAAAGAATCCATCAATTTCCACTTTAATGTCTGGTTTTATGGCGCAATTCTAGGAGCGCTGTTTTTTCTATTTGGTTGGTTAGTCTTACCTCTATTATTGCTAGGCCCAATAGCCGGTCTGGGATATCTATTACACTGGGGATTAACAATTTGGGCGCTCATCGGAGTTTTCAACAATCCTGATATACCTTTTCGTTATCCCTACATTTTTCGAGTTTTTTAGAAGAAATTATCATTGGGCATTGGGAATTGTCAGTTATTTTTATTAAGCTGTTGTGCCTTGAGTTTGCACACAACCAATCGCCAGGATTTTGCCAACATAGGGTCTTACGATTTTGAATTTTGAATTGCTTATGTTGTTTTTTTTCCAGTCCGTCGGATAGGTGCAACCAAGCTGTAGAATACAAAATTGCCCCACAACTTGATTAAGAGTAGGGCAAAGGACAGTTAAGCACTGTTTGTAGTCTGTCTGACGGCAGGAAAATTTTAACCTGCTTTTGTGACGCTTTATTTTGTGTCCATTTGCGTTGTTTTTCTTCATAAAATTTTATGTTTCCTACACATCGCCCCCGTCGTCTGCGTACTCATCCCCAACTGCGCCGGATGGTTCGTGAAACTGTTTTGACAACAAGCGATTTTATCTACCCATTATTTGCTGTACCGGGTGAAGGAATTGCTAATGAGGTGAAATCGATGCCCGGAGTCTACCAACTTTCGGTAGATAAAATAGTTGAAGAGGCAAAAGAAGTTTATGACTTAGGAATTCCTTCTATTATTTTATTTGGTATTCCGGCTGATAAAGATGTAGATGCCACTGGCGCTTGGCATGATTGCGGTATTGTCCAAAAAGCAGCAACGGCGGTAAAAGCAGCAGTGCCAGATTTGATTGTAATCGCTGATACTTGTTTATGTGAGTACACTAGCCACGGTCATTGTGGTTATCTGCAAGTTGGTGATTTAACAGGACGAGTTTTAAATGACCCAACTTTGGAATTGTTGAAAAAAACAGCAGTTTCTCAAGCGAAAGCTGGTGCTGATATCATCGCGCCTTCGGGGATGATGGATGGGTTTGTGCAGGCGATTCGTGTGGGTTTGGATGAAGCAGGATTTCAAGATACGCCGATTTTGTCTTATGCTGCTAAGTATGCTTCGGGTTATTATGGCCCGTTTCGGGATGCAGCAGACTCGACACCGCAATTTGGGGACAGAAGAACTTATCAAATGGATCCAGGTAACGCCCGCGAAGCCCTTAAAGAAATTGAATTGGATATCGCTGAAGGTGCTGATATGCTCATGGTTAAGCCAGCTTTGGCATACATGGACATTATCTGGCGCGTGAAGGAAGCGAGTAACTTACCCGTTGCGGCTTACAATGTTTCTGGTGAGTATTCGATGGTAAAAGCTGCGGCTCTCAACGGTTGGATTGATGAGGAACGAGTAGTCATGGAAACTTTAACTGGATTTAAACGCGCTGGCGCAGACTTGATTTTGACTTATCATGCCAAAGATGCGGCACGATGGTTAAAGTAGGGTGGGCGATTGAGTAAGAATTAGGATTATGAAGTAGAAAAGAAGCGCGATCGCACTCCTTTTTAGTAGCCCAAAAACTTCAGATAAATAACGCTTTTAATTATAGCGGTTCTCACTTCGGTGCAATACAGTCTGAACCTCACCCCGTATTTGCTCACACAAATACGGGGTGAGGTTTAAAAATGTACTTTATGCAAACGAGAACCGCTATATTCTACAGTAGGTATATTTTTGCTACTGGGGTGATTTCAGTTAAGTCGGTATATTTCAATCGTGAAGTTTTTGGTGTATTTTATACATTAAATATACGTTTTATTACATAAAAAAATCAGCCCATTTACTAGAAGGTGAAGCGATCGCTCGTAAAACCTCTAAAATCTAAATAAAATGGCTTTGATATAGTTATGGCAATTACTCGCTCTATCGTTGGGCGGTTCATTTAAAAAAACCAATCTCTAACTAGTGCGATCGCTCACCGTATTTGCGACAGCAGCACGATAAAATTCTAAAACCATAATCGTACTAAAAGGTCTAAATGGCAGAAACACTATTCTTCAACGCCTTACGGGAAGCCATTGATGAAGAAATGGCGCGAGACTCCAGCGTATTTGTTCTCGGTGAAGACGTAGGACACTACGGCGGTTCCTACAAAGTTACCAAAGACCTGTACCAAAAATATGGCGAACTTCGCATTCTAGACACCCCCATCGCTGAAAATAGCTTTACCGGCATGGCAGTAGGAGCAGCGATGACTGGGTTACGTCCCATCATCGAAGGCATGAATATGGGCTTTTTACTGCTCGCTTTCAACCAAATATCCAACAACGCTGGGATGCTGCGCTATACTTCTGGCGGTAACTTTAAAATTCCAATGGTAATTCGCGGCCCTGGGGGTGTAGGAAGGCAGCTAGGTGCAGAACATTCGCAACGATTAGAAACCTACTTCCAAGCAGTTCCAGGATTGAAAATTGTTGCATGTTCCACACCAAGAAACGCTAAAGGACTACTAAAATCTGCAATCCGCGATGATAACCCCGTGTTGTTCTTTGAACACGTTTTGCTTTACAACTTGAAAGAAGATTTACCAGAAGAAGAATATTTACTACCCCTAGATAAAGCCGAAGTTGTGCGCCAAGGGAAAGATGTCACAATTATCACTTATTCTCGGATGCGGCATCATGTGCTGCAAGCGGTAAAAACACTTGAGAAACAAGGATACGATCCAGAAGTTATTGATTTAATATCCCTTAAGCCATTGGATTTTGATACAATTGGTGCATCAGTGCGTAAAACACATAAAGTCATTGTTGTGGAAGAATCCATGCGAACTGCGGGTATCGGAGCAGAAGTCATCGCCTCAATAAACGATCGCTTATTCGATGAATTAGATGCGCCAGTACTGCGGCTTTCTTCCCAAGATATTCCCACACCCTATAACGGCAATCTGGAACGACTAACAATCATCCAGCCAGAGCAAATCGTGGAAGCTGTAGAAAAAATGGTGGCGTTGCGAGTGTAGGGATTGGGGACTGGGGACTGGGGACTAGGAGAATAACTCATTCCCAATCCCCGATCCCTAGTACCCAATACTTACTCATAACTCCATAAAAGAGCGCTATTATAGCCTTTGTCAGTTGCGAGTTATGGTATGCAAAGACAGCGATCGCTATTAATTTTGATTTTAGTCCTGATAATCGCCGCGTTTACGGTGATTGCGACAATTCCGATACCTCTGGGACTGGACTTGCGGGGAGGTTCACAGCTCACAATTCAGGTGAAACCATCACCGGAAATTCCCAAAATCACCGACCGTGAATTGGAAGGTGTAAAGAAAGTTGTCGAAGGTCGGATTAATGGTTTGGGTGTTTCCGAGCCAGTAATCCAAACAGTCAGTTCAGATAAAATATTGGTACAATTGCCAGGGGTAAACGATCCACAACAAGCCGAACGGGTACTAGGGGGGACGGCGCAGTTAGAATTTCGTACCCAAAAGCCAAATACAGAAACCCAATTGTTTGCTTTCCAAGCATCTAAGGCCGAATTGAAAGTCAAGCAAGAAGAGTTGAGAAAGAGTACTGACAAAGCAGCAATTGCTAAGAACCAAGAAGATTTACAAAAAAATAATCAAGCGATCGCAGAATTGTTTGAAAGCACCAATCCACCGCTAGTTGGCAAATACCTCAAGGATGCATACGGTGAACCCACTCAAGGTAACAACTGGCATGTTGGCATTCGCTTCGACCAAAAGGGTGGTGAACTCTTTGCCAATTTGACGAAAAATCTTGCCGGTACTGGGCGTAGCATTGGTGTTTTTCTGGACAATGAACTGATCAGCGCTCCCACCGTAGGTATAGAATTTGCCGCCGCAGGTATTAGTGGTGGCTCTGCCGTAATTACAGGACGGTTTACCGCACAACAAGCCAATGACTTAGGCGTGCAACTACGCGGTGGGGCATTACCCGTACCAGTAGAAATAGTTGAAAACCGTACCGTCGGAGCAACTTTAGGTAAAGATAGTATTCAACGCAGTATTTACGCTGGTATGGGCGGATTGCTGTTAGTATTGATTTTCATGTTAGTTTACTACCGACTACCAGGATTAATTGCCGACTTTTCTTTGATTATTTATGCGCTATTGACCTATGCTACCTTCGCTTTGCTAGGCATTACATTAACTCTCCCCGGTATTGCTGGGTTTATTCTCAGTATCGGTATGGCAGTTGATGCTAACGTATTGATTTTTGAGCGCACCCGTGAAGAACTACGTGCTGGTAAAACTTTATATCGTTCTGTAGAGTCAGGATTTTACCGAGCTTGGTCTAGCATTTTAGATAGTCATGTCACATCATTAATTTCTTGTGCAGCACTGTTTTGGTTAGGAGCAGGTTTAGTTAAAGGCTTTGCTTTGACATTAGCGCTAGGGTTAGGAGTAAATTTGTTTACTGCTATTACTTGTAGTCGCACCCTACTGTTCCTAACATTGCAATTTCCCAATTTGCGTAAGCCAGAATTGTTTTGTCCCAATCTATCAACGTCAATTAAGTCTGGTGCGGAGGTGGTTTCATGAAATTTAGTGTCATCAAACGTCGGAACTTTTGGTGGACAATTTCTGCCATCTTGATGATTGTTAGCATCGTGGCAATGCTGATTTCTTGGCAACAACTAGGCGCACCGCTACGTCCCAGTTTAGATTTTATTGGTGGTACGCGACTACAATTTGAACGCGATTGTACACAACCAGACAAATGCACTCAACCGATTAATATCTCTGATGTCAGAGAAGTAGTTGACGCTGAAAAGTTAAATAATAGTAGCATCCAAGTTGTTGGTAAAAACCAACAGGGAATATCCGTTCGCACCAAGACATTAAATGTTGAGCAACGCACCCAGTTGCAAACAGCTTTGAGTGAAAAAATTGGAGCCTTTGACCCAAAAGCCACTCAAATTGACACCGTTGGCCCAACACTTGGTCGTCAGCTATTTACCCAAGGGTTATTAGCTCTGGTTGTCTCCTTTGCTGGGATTGTTATTTATTTGAGTGTGCGGTTTCAGGTGGACTATGCCGTAATCGCAATTCTTGCCTTGTTCCATGATGTTTTGATTACGCTTGGTGTTTTCTCCATCTTGGGATTAGTCGCAGGTATTGAAGTTGATAGCCTTTTCGTCGTTGCTATTTTGACTATTACTGGTTTCTCGGTGACAGATACCGTGGTCATCTACGATCGCATTCGGGAAATACTGACTTTACATCCTAACGATCCCATTGACAAAGTTGTTGATGATGCAATCAATCAAACTTTAACCCGATCGATCAATACCACGTTAACCGTTTTGCTAACATTGTTTTCCCTATTCCTATTTGGCGGCGAAACCCTGAGAAACTTCGCCCTTGCCTTAATTATTGGATTCACAATGGGTGCATATTCAAGTATTTTCCTTGCCAGTACTCTCTTGGCTTGGTGGCGAGAGCGCAAGAGTCAATCACAGGTGATGGAGAGTGCAGAGCCAATTGATACATCTGCCAGCTCTCAAGATAGTTAAATTTGTGTGCATTTCACAATTGGGTTAAAGCATTTTAAATTGCTCACTCATGCTTTGGAATTTTATTCTTCTATGGATCAACCTGAAGAACCATCAATCACTGACCCAGAATTTGAGAACTCTGACGCATCCTTTATTCAACAAGTACAGAGGTTACACAAACTGACAATATATGGTAGATGGCTGTTTGTCGCTTGTTTATGGCTTACCATTGCACCTGTTAGCTTGTGGGGTCTACGTACAGAATTGGCTCTGTGGCAACAATATTTTACCTGGGTAGCAGTGCGATATGGACTTTTCTACCATCCACTCTCTACCTTTGGTTTAGCCTTTTGTATTGGGATGACTGCCTCTGTTTTGGTTTGGCAAAGTCGGAATATCTTATTTGGACTACCACAGGCGGAAAAACAACGTTTAGAAAAACAAGTCTATCGGATACGTCAACAGGGGCCAACTCATCCTCTGTGGAAGTGGGTTTGTCATTAGTTTTTCTTTCTCGTTGCATATACATATACACGGACAGCAATTTTTAGCAAAATATGACTTAAATATACAAAGATACTGCCAAAAGTGGATGCCATACATGAATGAGTCTCGGATTCAATTTAGCGATTGCAAGTCTGAAATTGACCTTTACCAACTCCAAGAACTGTTAAACGTTTCTGCTTTCTGGGCAAAGGGACGCAGTATTGAAGATTTAGGTATAGCCATTACCAACAGTGAACCCGTGATTTCTGTGTCAGATAGCGCTAGACTCATTGGCTTTGCTAGAGCAACATCTGATGGCATATATCGCGCCACAATTTGGGATGTTGTAATTCATCCAGAGTATCAACATGGTGGGTTGGGAAGTAAGTTAGTAGAAACCATTTTGAGTCATCCCCAGATGAGGCGGGTTGAGCGCATTTACCTGATGACTACTCACCAGCAGGGTTTCTATGAAAAGATTGGTTTTCAAACCAACTCTACCACTACAATGGTACTACACAACCTAACTAACCGCGCTTTTCTTACTACTACAGAAGTTCAGTTTCAGGAATTATTAGGGGGATAGAAATTTGTAGTCTGGTAATCTCCTGATGTGGTTCCTTCACAATGCTCGAAGGCAGGATTTCTAACTTTCCTCCCATAACTTCCACTAAAGTTTGATTGATTAATAGCCTCATTCCTGGGGAAAGAGCAGCGTTCTTTGGGTCAATCTGGATATGCTGCTCATTAGATTCGATCAAATCAATCGGCTCGCTCCAGGGAATAGCATGAGTTGGTACATCCAGCCAAATATTTACAAAATTATTTGTAGATATGGTGCTACTGGAAATACAGATGCTGCCTTCCTCCATTTGAGTAATGGCAGTGTCTATTAAACCGATCAATATTTGGCGGAGCCAGAGATAATCTGCCAAAACATAAATTTCTGGATCGCCGGGTAACAATTGCAAGGGAAAATTGCGATTGGCCGCCAGCATATAAGTTAAGTTATGAACCTCTTCCAAAATTTGCGATAACTGTCTGGGCTGAATATCTAATTTATTAGTCCCGTGTTCTGTTCTAGCAACAGTAAGAATTTCATCCATCAACTTGAGCAACTTCAAGGTTCGCTCGTGAGCTTGAGCAATAAATTCTCGTTCTTCAGCTGGATCTTCACACAAATCTGACAAAATTAACTGATGCAAGCCAATCAAACCATTGAGAGGCGATCGCAATTCATGGGTAGTCCGCGCCAAAAAACCAGCCTTAAACTGGCTCATTTCCCTTGCCATTTGATATGCCAACTGCGTTTGCTGTAGCTGTTGCGATATTGGTAGCATATCCTCTTGCTCTAATGGGGCTACAGGAGATGAGTTAGATGAAACCTTTGGCGATGCCTGCGACGGGCGTAGCCATCGCGCAAATAACCTACGAAAATTTATACCTAGTGCTAGTCCTGCTCCTAGATATATCCAGTTACTCCAATTCATAATTTGGCAATTATTAACTTGTTAATTGACCACAACAGCGCAAACTAAAGTTCCAGATTTCTCTGTTGTGAAAATCAGGAAAACAACATTATAGCTACCTATATTTGGTTATTAGTCGAAATATCTAACTTTATCGCACCTTGCCGCAAAATCTGCCAATTTATCCCTGTCCATTTAGCAACAGTGGAAGGTATACCCATCCCTAGCTCTTCTTGGCATTCTGTCGTTCCTAGAGTCAAAACTTGGGGAAACTGAACCTCAATTTCTGCCATCGTTTGCAAAGGCGGCTGACCGGAAAAATTGGCGCTAGTAGTGGCAAGGGGGCCAGTTTGTGCCAAAATAGTTCGAGCGATCGCACTATTTGGGACTCGAATGCCAATTGTTGTTGGATCGATGGGGTTCATAACTTTTGGTAAGCGTTGACTCGCTGGCAATACTAATGTCAACCCTCCTGGCCAATATTTATTAGCTACTTCTTGCCAAATTTTATACTCATTCTCATTACCTTTGACATACAGCCATAAATCTTCAGCACTAGCAGCCATCAAAATCAAAGGTTTGTCTTGACTGCGTTGTTTCGCCGCAAAAATTAATGCTGCTTTTTCTGGTATCGCTGCAAGTGCAGGAACAGTATCCGTAGGAAAGCTCACCAACAAGCCAGAGCGTGCGCCAACGATTAGGTCTTTGAGGGAAACTTGCGTCATCTTACTAAGTGAGTTGGTGAGAACAATTCAATATATATTTTGACTCAACTTCTTGCATAAGTTAGGGAAAAAATAAAAGTGTGAAAGGGGAAAGGTTTTAAGTCCTTTCCCCATTTTTGCGTAAATATATTTGTGCAAGATGTCTAATATTTATCAATCAGTAGCACAGTATGCAATTACTCGCTTAAATGTTGTGCAAGAGATGCGATCGTGGGATAATCCCAAATTACCCTTAAATCTAGCTCTTTGCCGAGCAAATTTCCTAAATCTCCTGTTAAAACTACCGCTACCGATGAATCTAAACCATAACGGGCAAAAGTAGTTTCTACATTTATTTGCTCTGGTTCAATTTCTAGCAAATCTGCTAGATAAGCAATCAACCATTCTTTGATTTCTGTGGTAGATACTTTCAAAGCTTCAGTTTGTTGAGTAAGCATAGATCCTCCAAAGGTTAAACTAAAAATCAGCAAGCAGTTTTCTTCGCTTCAATCATTCCTGGGGTAGGAACTTTCACATCCCAAGCTAAACCCAATACTTCCAGAGTGCGAATCAAATAGTCTCCTAAATCAACTTGCCACCATTGCAAGCCAAACTTTGCCGAGTTAGGAAAAGCATGATGATTGTTATGCCAAGCTTCTCCTCCTGTAGGAATTGCTAGCCAAACATTATTAGTACTCTTTTCATTAGTATTGAAAGAGCGACTACCATACAGATGAACAATGGAATTAAGACTCCAAGTTAAATGATGTACTACAAAAATTCTGACTAGCCCTCCCCACAAAAATCCTTGCCATATACCTATCCAAGTACCTGATAATAGTCCTCCAAGAATAGATGGAATCAAAAGACCTAAAACAACAAAAGTTAGGTATTGTTGGTTGATTTTTGTCATCACCGAGTCTTGCAACAAATCCTTAGCAAATACTGTAGAGTTTGTGAGTTCACCGGTCAGCATCCAACCAATATGGCTGTGCCACATTCCCCTTAACTTTCCCCAAGGTTCTCCTTGGTAAAGGTTGGGTGAATGAGTGTCTCCTATTTGGTCACTGTATTGATGATGTCGTCTATGATTGCTAACCCAATTAATCACAGGGCCTTGAGCCGCCATCGAACCCAAAATAGCCAAAGTAACTCGAACAGATGGGTGAGTTTTAAAGGAACAGTGAGATAAAAGCCGATGATTTCCTACAGTAACCCCTCCAACCATAGTTAGGAACCAGAAGACTAAAAATAGTTCTAATTCTATGAGACTAATTCCAAAATCCCAAGCGAATTTGAGGGCAATCAGTGTACCGATCAAAGGAATTGCGATTGTGGCTGCGGCAAACCGCTTCTGTACGGTTTGCAAGTAATCATTCTTGATTGTTATTTTTGCTTCTTTAGTTGAAGCTAATAACAAAGGACTTTGATTATTTAACTGCATTAGCTTTTACATCCTCATTCAATTCTTGAAAATTAGGCTTTTTTACAGAGATATTCATCAAGTTCATCTTCTTCTCCAGCTAAATTTTGCTCGACATCACCAATTTCTTCTGCATACTGATTAATCAGATTTTCTACCTGATTAGTATCTAGCAAAGTCTGCTCAGAGAGATTTTCTGCCAGAGCATTAGCTATCTTTGCCTGAAAATATTCTTGACCCCAGTTTTCGACACGTTTTAGTTCATCTGTTGGTTCACTTTGATATGACTTTTGGATGCAACCAAGTACAAATGCCCATGCAGCTACGTCACCTAACTTTTGGGATAATATTTTACTGAATTTCTTATTACTGCTCCGAGATAGGTTTTTATTTGTGAGTTCAGAAGTACAAGATTCAGCCGTGTGTTGCAATTGCTCGCTGATTTTTGTAGCTCCCAGAAACTCATTAAGAGATGAACAGAGTTGAGGGGTATGGTATAAAGCTATTAAGCCCAAGTGCATTTGTAAAGTTTCAGTCGGCCCCTCAAAAATCCGAAACAAACGAGCATCCCGTAAGATTTGGGGCGCAATATTCGATTCGATATAACCCCGTCCACCTAGCAGTTGAACAAGATTATCTGCTGCTTGCCACATTAATTCGGGTGCGATAATCTTAGCGACAAGATAAGCTTCTGGAGGAACAGGTTTTCCTTCATCTAAGGATGTAGAAATGGTTTTTACCAAGCACTCAACTGCGCCAATTGCTGCTGTTAAATCACTCAGACGTTGTAAAGTAATCTGTTGAGTTATTAGCCGTTCTATACCAATTGAGCGACGGGTAGCATAACGAAGCATGAGTTGGGCACAGCGTTTCATTCCCCCAATACACGTTGCAGAAATTCCCAATCGTGCCAGTTGCATCGCGTCCTGAGCCACCTCAAAACCAGAACCAATTTCGCCTAAAACATTTTCACGATCAACTTTTACTTGCTCAAGGTAAATAGTATTCTGAACCATACCTCGCATTCCCATAGTCAAGGCTTCAGTACCTTGCTTCAATCCTTGAGCATTTTCTGGGATAGTAAATGCTGTGATTCCCAAAGATTCGCCTTGTTCATCTACAACATGAGCAAAAATATTGATTGCACTTGACCAAGATGCAGAACCGCTCCAAATTTTAGTACCGCTAATTAACCACCCACCACTTCCATCTGGATCAGCTTCGGCTTTGATTCCTCTGGGATTAGATCCCGCAGATGATTCTGTAATGGCAAAGGCTGCTAAATCTCTCCCTTGGGCTAAATTTTTGAGATAGGTTTCTTTGATTTCATCTGTACCATATTTAAGAATTGGATAGATTCCAAGAAAATTATTTACACCAACAAATGAAGCTAAGTTGAGATCGATCGCTGCTAGTTGTTCCATTACTTGCAACATATCAGTGTAATTTAAGCCAAGACCCCCAGATGATTGGGGGACAATCATTCCTAACAAGCCTTTTTTACCAAAGTCTAGAACGACATGGGGAGTTATACAGCGCCGCTCGTCCATCAGTCTAGAATTGATTCGTCTTTGGGCATAATCACGTAACCAATGGATAACTTTTTCTGCACGTTGACGACTTGAACTTTCTAAGAACTGACTTTGACTATTGAACTGCATTAATATTCACTCTTTGAGAATCAGGATTACCTTGCTGCACTTTTGCTAAGAGTGAGTTGACATCAACTTCCAACTTTTGAAACTGGGCTTGATGTTGAGTATTTCCACTACAGTGCGCCACCACATTCAAAGTGCCATCTAGAAACCCACGCTTACAGGCATGACGCTGAATCTTCCCGCTAGATGTCTTGGGAATACTCCCAGGTTTAATCAAAACTGTGGCATACACTTGTAAACCGTGATTATCTACAACTGCTTCAGTGATATTGCCGATGACTTCTTGAATATCCAACCGCTTTAAATAGGTTCGTTCTACCTCTTGAACAACAACTAATCGCTGTTGTCCCTTCCGCTCTATAGTGAATGCTGCTCCACAATGCGATCGCAGTCCTGAATGACTCTTTTGAACTGTTAACTCAATATCCTGGGGATAATGATTTTGTCCTCGGATAATAATCACATCCTTGATTCTTCCTGTAACAAACAGTTCGCCGTCTTGCAAAAATCCCAAGTCCCCCGTGCGAAGAAACGGGCCTTCTCCTGTATCTGCTAGATAACCTTGAAAAGTTTCCGCAGTTTTTTCTGGTTGGTTCCAATAGCTACTAGCTATAGAAGAACCTGATACCCAAATTTCTCCCACCTTGCCAGAAGGACACTGAGTTAAAGATTCGGGATCGACAATGGCGATTTTTTCATCTAACCAGGTACGACCACAGCCCACAATTGTTTTAGTTCCTTCCCCAGATTCAGTAGCCACCACCCGATTTTCCTCCAGGGCTGCTCCTTCAACTTGGTAGAGAATGGGGGAAGCTGTTTTCAAACCTCCAGAAATGAATAAGGTTGCTTCAGCCATCCCGTAGCAGGGGTAAAACGCTTCCCGACGAAAACCGCAAGGTGCGAAATAGCTAGCAAATCGTTCCAGTGTTTCGGCTCGGACTGGTTCGGCTCCGTTGAAAGCGACTTCCCAACTACTTAAATCAAGACTAGAAAGCTGTTGGGGCGTAATCTTGCGAACGCACAGATCGTAAGCAAAATCTGGCCCGCCGCTAGTAGTGGCTTTGTAACGAGAAATAGCTTGCAGCCAGGAAAATGGCTTCTGGAGAAAAGCGACTGGTGACATCAAAATAGACGGTATACCCAGATATAGGGGCTGCAACACATTCCCAATCAGTCCCATATCGTGGAATAAGGGCAACCAACCGACAAAAATTGTTTTATCTGTATGTCCGAAACCCATTCTGATGGATCTCTGGTTGCACAACAAATTTCCATGAGCGATCGCAACTCCCTTCGGAGTTCCTGTAGAGCCGGAAGTGTATTGGAGAAAAGCTACAGTGTCTCTATCTAGTTTCGGTTTTTGCCAATTTGAACTGAGATTGGTGTCAATGCGATCGCTATTTAACCAGCGCATTGTTGCCAATTCTGGATTTTCGACTAAGTGATTTTCCAGGTTATCCAACAAGGATTTTGTGGTCAAAACTACCTTGGCTTGGGCATTTTTAACGATCGCCTGTAACCTGAGCAAGTTCATATTGGCTCTGGGTGGATAAGCGGGAACTGCGATCGCACCTGCATATAAACAGCCAAAGAAGGCGGTAATGAATTCTAAACCGGGTGGATATAAGAGTAAAGCGCGATCGCCAGGGGATAGTAGAGACTGAAGATGGGTTGCGAGCGATCGGGCTTGGAGGTCTAATTCTCCATAAGTTAGGCTATTTTCCTCAGTTTCTCCATCTCGGAGAAAGATATAAGCCGTTTTATCCGGCTGATTTTTAGCTCTGTAGCTCAGTAGTTCTACTAAGGTTGAAAAGTTGTCTAGAGGGTTTTGGAGATCAGCCAAACAAATAGTCATAAGCCAATTTCACAGTTTACACAGTAACGTCATGTGTATGTATGGGTTTGTCAGCTACGAGTCTGTCAATAAATAATTGATGGATAAATTCCCTGTAGAGACGGCGATTTATCGCGTCTCTCTAACCGTCAACGATTTATCGAATGATGCCTAATTCACAATCCAATTTTTGGAAAATGTGAATAAATGTGTCTAAATCTTCTTGTGTATGGGTTGCCATGACACTAATTCGGAGTCTTTGGGCATTGAGGGGAACAGCAGGGTACTCGACGGAATTCACAAAGATGCCTTCTTGGTGAAATCTCCACGCAAGTGTGCGAATTTCGACTTCTGCCGGGATTCTCACTGGTATAATTGCGGAATCGCTGCTGGCTTGGAATCCTGCCTCTTGGAGTTGCTGCAATAAGTAAGTGCTATTGACCCGAAGTTGACTAATCCGCTCTGGCTCTCGCTCGATGATATCCAGACCTGCCAAGACAGCCGCAATCACAGGAGCAGGCAAAGATGCTGAGAACATATAAGACCGAGCAAAGAAGCGTAGATACTCGATTACATCACGACTAGCAGCGATAAAGCCGCCTGTGACACCCAATGCCTTACTAAATGTCCCCATCGTTACATCAATTCGACCTTTAAGACCAAAGTGTTCGTCGCTACCGCCGCCCTTTTTACCCATGACACCAGTGCCGTGGGCATCATCCACGACAAGAATAGCCCCATAGCGATCGCAAAGTTCACGAATTGCTACGAGTGGCGCTAAGTCGCCATCCATCGAATACACACCTTCGACAGCCACATAGATTAATCGTTCCGGTGTTCCCAATTGCTGACATTTAATCAGACGTTGTTCGAGGTCGTTGCAGTCGTTATGCTTGAAGCTAAAAGCACGAACCTTGGAACCCATAGAAACTAGCTTAATGGCATCATATAGACTGGCATGGCCTAACTCGTCGCAGATCAAAATATCATCATCCCGTAACAGACCATTAACCCAGCCTAACTGTGCTTGAAATCCACTAGCAAAAAGGAGAGCATCTTCAGCGCCTTTGAATTGGGCAATACGAGCTTCAAGTTGGCGATGAAGGCTACTCATACCATTGAGTAAAGGTGGCCCACCCATACCAACACCAAATTCTTCAATAGCTCGCTTTGCTGCTTCTCGAACATAGGGATGGGTGGTTAATCCAAGGTAGTTATTCGATCCGAACATCAGCATCGATCTGATTTCACCAGTGAGCGGATCTTTGATGAGAGTTCGATTTTCAATCGGCCCAACAACCTCACGAGGGAAATAATTCAGCATACAGGCATTGGAACCTATGGAAGTATTTGGCGTATGCAACCAATTAGAACAAGGCTTTACACGTTCAGCTAAGGATGAACCGATTGCTGGGAAAAAATCTTTGAAGGAAAAATTCTCGGCATGGCTGCTAGTATCTGGTGCAGCCCATATATTCTTAACATCTTCTGGGGATTTATTAGTCTGTTTACTTAACATTATGGTGAACTCTACCTCCGTCTGTTTTTCTGTTTTTAGCAAAGCAAATTAACCACTCAAGTCTTTTAATTAATAGACCTAATGCGATTACAAATTATGAGTAGTTCCTACACGCAAGTGTCTTACTCTGCGTGTGAATACAAAGGGATTTTACATTTTTCTAAAATAGTCAATCACACAGGTTAATAGCGTTTTTCTGATAAAAACTATATCTACCTTTTTAGTAAATTTATTCAGAATAGCTAGCAATTTTTATCTGAATAAAGCTCTATTACTAGCATTTTTATGTTGTCTATATGCTGTAGTTTACAAAGCACTTGTCTACCATAAAAACTGCTAAAACTGATTTCGCTAAAAACTAGTGTTATTTTGACTTTGAATATTAGCCAGCAAACATCATCAAGTACTTTCTAGAGCAATCTTATTTGAAGTGTGAGCATCATAAAACTAGAGAGGCTTAATCTATTCTCAGTTTTATAAAGCATTTAAGATTACTGTGTTTAATTTAACGAGGAGTGCCAGTTGGCCAATATTCTACCCAATTTTCCACTTTAAACATGATTTTAAGTGGAAGAGAATACAGATAAATATTTTGGTCTTTTTGTCTAAACTCTTTAACAAGACCACTATCTACAGAAATTAAAGCAGTACAATCCCTTTGATCTAGTAACTTCATTTAGTTTTAACCAAATAGGTAGAAAATCTACCTATTTCTAAACATTTTTAGATGTGTTGTAAATTTGGATGGATTAAAATTCTTTTTCAATCCGAAATTAAAACTATCATTATTTTTCGGGGTTGTCAATCAACAAAAGCTAAACAAAATGAGTTGAACAAAATGTTTAGATAAAAATATATAGGTAGATATAGATGCAGAATATGCCTAGATATATAACAACCACATAATTGGTTTAGACGAATTGCCGATTGCTTGTGCTATTCTAAAAACTTCGTTAATAGCGGAGATAATATCAATAACTGTACGTTCGCTCGTTTGAAGATGGCAAAATAAATTAATGCCTTGAGCGAAAAGGAATAGGTGTATTTTATAACCCGACTGCATTACGGTTTAGGAATCAAGGGAGTCTAGAAAACAGTTAAATGAGGTAAATGGTAAAGATAAGTTCTTTTGTGATTGATGATATTCCAGTGATGTTGGAATGGCTCAAACAGATGGAGATAGCAAAATTGAGAAAGAAAAACCCTAACTTTTATAAGCTAGGGCAAAGCGTTCAATTCCAGCTAAATCAGCGTGAATTTGAATATTGTGATAGCTACCTTGATTTTGCAAAAATTTTCCGACGGCATCCGCCTGTCCTGCCATCATCTCAATCAGCCACACGCCACCAGGTTGTAAATAACTAGGGGAGATTTCTATCAAATGGCGGATGCAATCTAAGCCATCACCACCACCATCCAAAGCTAGATGTGGTTCATGGTTAACTACTTCTGGTTGCAAGGTAGGTAAGGTACTGGTGGGTATGTAAGGCGGGTTCGACACCATACCACTAAACTGACCTTTTAAGAATGCCAGTGGCTCCCACCAGGAACCTTGATAAAATTTAATCCGGTCAGCAAAACCCAAATTAGCGGCGTTGGTTCGAGCGATCGCCAAAGCTTCTAAACTGTAATCAACTGCATGAATTGTTGCTTTTGGCAAGACATCTGCTAATCCTAGTGCGATCACTCCACTCCCAGTACCTAAATCTGCCCAATGTCCTGACACATCGTTAGCAGCTGCTAAAGCTAAATCAATTAAGCACTCTGTCTCTGGTCTGGGAATCAAAACTGCGCTTGACACCGCGATTTGAAAGTTACGCCAAGGTGTTACTCCGGCAATATACTGCACTGGCAAGCGATCGCTCAATCGTCTCTGCCATAGCCAGTCTAACTCTTCTAGAGGCAATTGCAACTGAATTTGCGGCCAGTCTTTAAAAGATTCCAAACGCAGTGACAAGCGATCTAACCCAGCAACTTCTAAGAGCAGCCAATCTACCTCCCTTGGAGAGACATCAGTGGCGATCGCTGCTTGGATAGCTGCATTTCGCCACTGCCAAAGTTGTAAACCAGAAACTATCAGATGTTTCTCCCCCATACTTCAACCTTGGAGAGCATATCCGTTATTTTTTAGGCGCGGATGACTGATTTGGCGCAAGCGATCGAATAAAACTGATGGACTCCCGCGATGGATACAGAACAATTTTATTTATACTAGGGTCGGTGCTGCTATTGAGAGCCTCCATAACACCATATAAATCCACTACCTGTATTTCAGTGTTGTCTGCTTCCTTTGGCACGGCTTTTTTGAATTGATCTAACAGAGCCACTGCTTGCTCTTTTTCAAAAAAGAATGGGATGAATCGCTCGTTGCCTTTTGCAAGGGGAATGGTCAAATAGCTATTATCTTTCTTAAATTTAGGTACAAATAAGGGAATGCCATTGAATTGCTGCCCTTTTTTACCATTTTGATTCAGCATACTTGTTGCTGAAGCTACCTGTGCTTGCGTCGGGACTAAAGTGTAAATTACAGAGTCTGATTTCTTTTTGCTTTCTTGGACTATTTTATAGTAGTCTGCCAAGGACAAAGGTCTCACCTGTAGCGTGCTTGCCAACTGGGGGTTTTCTTTTTTGAGCCGATTGTCAAGGAATGTTTGAGCATCTTGCTTGCTAATAAAAAATCCAACTTGCGAGATCGTTTTGGATTCGTTTTTCCTCGAAAGAACTACGAATTCACCTTTAGGATTGGTGAGCGTGAATACAGGTACTTCTTGGAGCTTTTTCACTATCTGATCTTGTGGCAATGCTACCGCCTCTAGATTGCCTATTCCCGGTAGATTCCCTATTCCTGAAAGTCCCGTTAAAAATACACTCCCAGCTATACCCAATGTTGCGCCTAAGCGAATAAATGATTTCATGACTGCTCCTCGCATCAATAATCCAATTAAATTAAACAAATGGTTGGATTTGCACAGCACCAACTAGCTTTAGTTATATAGCAATCTATTTCAGTTGTAAAAAATTCATTGTGAGCGTTGAGGTTGAGTGTTAAGCGTCAACGGTCAGAATCCAATATTCTACAACTATTTAGGGTTGCTGTAGTATGGTTTTCACAAATAGACTGTGCAAAAGTTGTGTTTTTATCGATTTCGCTTTGCTATTTACCACGAAATGCCGTAGATGCCTATTATATGTCTTGTCCGACAGTGAAAAGCTTTTCAGTCTCTCCAACCTTGGATATGATAAATGCCATTTTATCGGCTTTCTCTAATATCGGGTGACGCTATTACTAAATCAATCGTTCCATCTGCCCTTGCTTTAATATCTTCTCAAATCTGATAGAAAGCTCAGTATCAGGAATATCTTACAACTTGAGGGCGAAATGCGTGTGTAACGGTTCAACAGCCAGACCAATACTCTAACAGGCGATTTGTTCTTAACCGTAAAAACCTATAAATAAATCACACACTATAGCAAGAAAAGCCTATTGAGTTCGCCTTAGCTATTAAATATACTATCTAAATCGGGATGACAGGATTTGAACCTGCGGCATCCTGCTCCCAAAGCAGGCGCGCTACCAAGCTGCGCTACATCCCGTTTCCACTCATCTACTTTTGGACTTTGGTTTCAATTTTCCATTAAAGCGAATTTCGCTTCACCAAAACCATGAAATCTATAATATCACATCATACGGCTTGTGCCTAACCTTTTTTCTGTTTTGCCAAGAACAAGATAAATTACATTTTTATACTAACAAAGGTTTTTTGCCGACTTAGTTTTACAAGATATATATACACTTGCGCCTTCGTCGGCAGAAAAAAAGCAAAACCACATCAAAATAATAGATTTTCACCATTTGACCTGATTTTCTTATGCAAATCGGGTTTTATTTTGATCGAGTGCTAGTGAGGATACCAGAACATGCCTTTAATGCCTTCTGGATCAGCCATAAACCCCATAGTCCGGTAGAAATCTACAACATGGGGGTCGGCGAAGAGAGTCACATTACTAATTTCTTCACTTCTAAGTTTTTTCAGAACGTATTTCATTAGTGCCTTACCCAGTCCTTGACTTTGGAAGTCTGGGTGAACCACCACATCCCAAATAGTGGCATTAAACGCGTGATCTGAGGTAGCGCGGGCAAAACCAATGAGCCGCTTTTGGTTTCCTCTCACCTGCCACATTGAGGCGACAAGAAAACTATGCTCAATAGCTTTTTTCACTTTTCTTAGAGGACGACGCGACCAACCAACTGCATCACAGAGTTCTTCTAGCTCATACAGGTCAATATCTCGCTCAGTACTGAAGACGATGCGAGTCTCCTTTGAAGAAGCTTCGCTAATGCTGGTGGGGTTGGAGTTGCCCGCAGCATCAACACGTTCTTCAAAGGGGTTTGTCCTAGTTGTCGCTACAGATTCAGGAGTACTAAACCAAGTTTTCCAAAAACCCATGCCAACGTGGTTCGGGTAGTATAACTAAATTGGTTTCCACTCTCAGGAGTGTTGATTCATGTTTAACATAGCTATCCCCATTTACTATCCCTTACACTCAAAGTTTTTCGGTTGTTTTCGGGATTTACAATGGTAACAGCTAGTTAGAGCGTGTTTCACACCAATCATTTTCAACTTTAGCATTTTGTTGTAAAGGCTAGGAGAAATTCACCAAAAGGGTAAGGATATAAACTAATTCATAATTCAAAATTCCAGATCGCATCCTGTTCAGTTCGCCCTCTTACTTGCTAATGCAATTGGACACCGAAGTTATGATTGTCAGAAGCCTCTGCTTCAAATTAAAAATTTAATATGGAAAAACCAAATCCTGGCAATTGCTCGTATAGAGCTTAAATGCACGTTAGCTTAGGAGTGAATTGTATACAAGAGATTGAGTCTTTGGGAAAGTTCTTCCCTAGTCCCTAGTCCCTAGTCCCCAACACCCAACACCCAACACCCAACACCCAACACCCAACACCCAGGTGACGAAAGCAAGCGAGTCTTACCCTTAACAATGGCTTCTGGTTTAAAATCTTCAACACTGGAACTCCTAAAGCGCTTTAATCGAGCGTTTCCCCAGTTTTATGAGCAATTTGTCAGCAGTGAGATTCAACTGCAAAATTTACGGTTAGCCTACCGTCTCTATAAAACTAGACGCGCTGTTATTGAACTGAAACCGGAAGGTAGTAAAAGTGCTTTGCATTTTGCTTACCGCAACCAATCTTTTCTCCTCAGCGATATTTTTGGTGTACTAGCAGCTTATGGGTTGACTATTCACGGTCTGAGTCTATACGGTCAGATCCGTCCGCCGATGTTAGTTTTTATCAAATTATTGGTATCTCGTGGTAGTAAAGCCTTAACCGAGAAAACCGCAGAAAATGTCTGTCGCGCCATTCGCGAGGCTTTAGGAGGTCGGTTTGAGGTAGAAGAGATGTTGGCAGTAGAATTTAATCTTGATACTGGCTTAGAGCAGGTACAAACTGAGTTCTATGTCGATCCGGTCTTTCATCTCCCTGCCCTAGTAATTGAAGCCGATAATCAACCAGGATTATTCTACAAAGTGATGTATGCCATCTGGCAAGAAGACCTGCTGGTAGTCAATGCCAATTTATTGGTTTGGCGCGGGCGTACACGGCTAATTCTCTACTTGTTGGGGCCAAATGAAAGCCTTATTCCTGAATATCTCGGTCACAAAATTGCCGAAGGGGTGCGACAGAGGTTGCTGGGGAAATGAAAAAGTGAGGAGTTATCAGTTAAAAATTAACAATTCCTAACTCCTCACTCCTAACTCTCTTTCTATTCCGTATTTAGTCGCACCCGCCCTTCGGGTTACGATATAAGCATGGCAACTATCGAAATCTTGGGCGTTCCACACGCATACGAGCTAACGGCTCCCAGTTCTTCCTGCCCCCATGCTTTAGTATTTATTCACGGTTGGCTTAATAGCCGTGGATATTGGCAACCTGTGATTTCCCGCCTATCAGATGATTTGCAGTGCCTTTCTTATGATTTGCGGGGTTTTGGTGAATCCCAGTCCCAGGTAAAAACCGATTTTAGTGGGGCCCAAACTTCTCTGAGTCTGATGCCTATTTTTAGTAGTGGGCTTGGCTCGCCAATCAATTCTCTTTATACTCCTGTTGCCTATGCTCAGGATTTAGCCATTCTCCTAAAACAACTGAATATTACCAGTGCTTGGCTAATTGGTCACTCATTGGGAGGTACGATCGCTCTTTGGGGAGCAGATCGAATACCTGAGTGTGTTAAGGGAGTTATCTGTATCAACGCTGGCGGTGGTATTTACCTCAAAGAAGCCTTTGAGCAGTTTCGCTCGGCGGGTCAGAAATTTTTGCAAGTCCGCCCGCGTTGGCTATCCCAAGTGCCTTTGATTGATTTGCTGTTTACTAGAGCCAGTGTAGTTCGTCCTTTAGACCGCCATTGGGCTCGTCAGAGGCTGATTGATTTCGTTGTGGCTGACCCAGAAGCAGCGCTAGGAACTCTGTTAGATTCCACAACTGAGGAAGAAATCAATCGTTTACCTGAGCTAGTATCTCAACTGAAGCAGCCAGTTTATTTTTTGGCTGGTGCGGAAGATAAGGTTATGGAACCCAAGTATGTGCGCCATTTAGCTAGCTTTCACAGGCTGTTTCAATACTGTGGTGACAATGTTCTGGAAATTCCTCATTGCGGACATCTAGCGATGTTGGAACAGCCTGATGAAGTAGCCGCTCGAATTCGGTCAATAGTCATTAGTCATTAGTCATTGGTCATTGGTCATTGGTCATTGGTCATTGGTCATTGGTCATTGGTCATTGGTCATTGGTCATTGGTCATTGGTCATTGGTCATTGGTCATTGGTCATTGGTCATTGGTCATTGGTCATTGGTTATTCACAAATGACAAATGACTAATGACTAATGACTACTCAAAAGAGTGATACAACTTCATCACTTGGGTCAGTGCTAACCTAGACTCAACGCCTAGTGTGAGGGGCGATGTATGACCACGGGATAGATGATCTGCGGCGGCACAGCCGATCATAGCAGCGTTATCGGTACAGAATTTTAGAGGTGGGAATAGGACACGGAGGTTATGTTGAACGGCTGCGGCTTGGAGATTTTTTCTTAATCCGCTATTAGCTGCTACACCGCCACCAATAGCAATTGTATCTAGACCATAGTCTAAGGCACAGGCGATCGCTCTTTTGGTTAGCGATCGCGCTACGGTTTCCTGAAAGCTAGCTGCTACATCTGCTACTGGCACTTGTCCACCATCTTTCTCTAATTGCTGCACTAAACGCAATACAGCCGTTTTTAACCCACTAAAACTCGCATCATAACGATGAAACCCGCCGCCCGGTAAAGAAACTTTTCCTTCTGGTAAGGCAAAGGCTTGGGGATTTCCCTGTTGTGCCAACTTGTCAATTACTGGCCCACCGGGATAACCCAGCTTTAATAATCGCGCCACTTTATCAAAGGCTTCACCCGCAGCATCATCACGGGTTTGTCCTAGTGTTTCGTAAATACCACAATCTTTGACAAAAATCAAGCTTGTATGTCCGCCAGAAACTAATAAACTCAAGAAAGGGGGATTTAAACTTGATTCGCTCAAGTAAGTTGCATAAATGTGACCTTCCAGGTGATGAACTCCCAAAAATGGCTTGTTGTGTACCATCGCTAGGGTTTTAGCAGCAGTTAACCCTACTAACAGCGCTCCTACAAGTCCAGGGGCAGAAGTGGCGGCGATTGCGTCAATTTTTCCCCAGTCTAGCTGGGCTTGCTCTAGGGCTTGTGCGATCGCAACATTTATCGTTTCCAAGTGCTGGCGAGACGCGACTTCCGGTACTACCCCGCCATACTGTTGATGAACTGGAATTTGCGAGGCTACAATACTGCTGCAAACTTTACGATTCTTAACAATTGCGACGGCAGTTTCGTCACAACTGGTTTCTATTGCTAAAACGGTTGTCATTGAGGTAATCAGTACTGAGTCTGGAGTCCTGAGTAATAAAGAGAAAATCTTGCTTCTTTACTACCCTACAACACCAATTCTTATACTCAGCACTCAAGACTTGCTACTGCATTTTGGTTGAGAAGCTTTAACTTTTATTTACTTAAACTTTACTCGGTTCCCACCCAAGAGTATGATGACTTCCTAGTTATGCAAATAAACAACTGTACAAGCCGCTTCGTTTTGTACAAAGAACTTCTTGTTTTGTAATAAAAGGAAACAACTCTATGCGACGATTGTTTGCTTTGATGTTAGCGATTTGTCTTTGGTTCAATTTCGCCTCCCCAGCACAAGCTTTAGGGGCTAATTTGACACCGTGCAAGGACAATCCCGCTTTTCAAGAGCTAGCAGCTAATGCCCGTAATACAACTGCCGACCCCGAATCTGGGAAAAAGCGGTTTGAGCGTTATTCTCAGGCGCTGTGCGGCCCTGAAGGCTACCCCCACTTGATTGTTGATGGTCGTCTAGATCGGGCTGGTGACTTTTTGATCCCCAGCATTCTGTTTTTATATATTGCTGGCTGGATTGGCTGGGTAGGTCGTGCCTATCTGCAAGCGATCAAGAAGGAATCTGACACTGAACTCAAAGAAATCCAAATCGATCTTGGTTTGGCACTACCCATCATCGCTACAGGTTTTGCTTGGCCAGCAGCAGCTGTTCAAGAATTACTCTCTGGCAAATTAGCAGCCAAGGATTCAGAAATCCCTGTTTCTCCACGCTAAATCAGCTTAATTAATTCACTTCGTTTTGGAGACTAAATTCATGGCAGACAAAGGCGATCAATCAGCTTATTTGATCAAATTTATTTCCACAGCACCTGTGGCAGCTACCATCTGGCTGACAATCACAGCAGGTATCTTGATTGAATTCAACCGCTTTTTCCCCGACTTACTTTTCCACCCACTACCATAAGTAGAAAATGGAATTTAGCACAGATGAATTTCTTGTGTTTTGCCTAGAATTATGTAGTAGATGTATTCAGCTTAGTTAGCCAGAATTATCACCAAAATAGGCAGCACAAATAGTTTTTTGAAACTCGCGATCCTGTTTACAGTTCGCGAGTTTCACTCTTTTAAAACTAGCTAAATTAATTTTTCTAAACTTCTTAGCCAAAAGACATCTTTAGCTACAATTATTATTAATATAAAAATGGCACCATTTTAAATTTAGAGGCGAACATAAAATATGGCACAAGCTGTAGATGCATCAAAGAATCTCCCCAGCGATCCCAGAAATAGGGAAGTTGTTTTCCCTGCATTTCGCGATCCGCAATTGGGCAACCTAGAGACCCCAATTAATTCTTCTCCCTTGAGCAAGTGGTTCATTAATAACTTACCTGCCTATCGCCCAGGTCTATCTCCTGCCAGACGCGGTTTAGAAGTTGGACAGGCTCATGGTTACTTGCTATTTGGCCCCTTCGCCAAATTGGGCCCGCTGCGGGATACAGCTAACGCTAACTTGGCTGGTTTACTGGGAGCTATCGGCTTGGTGGTTTTGCTCACCGCTTGTCTATCCTTGTATTCCAATAGCAATCCCGACAAAGCACTTTCTAGCGTTACCGTACCCAATCCCCCGGTAGATGCTTTTAACTCTAAAGAAAGCTGGAACAACTTTGCCAGTTCTTTCTTAATTGGTGGTATTGGTGGTGCAGTAGTTGCTTACTTTTTGACTAGTAACCTCGGACTAATTCAAGGTTTATTTGGTTAATTGAGAAATTAAGAGTTAGGAGTTAGAAGTAAGGAGTTAGGAGTTAAAGTTCATAACTTCTAACTCTTAACTCTTAACTCCTAATTAACTCTTCGCTTATTTAAACAAAACCGTTTCAATGTCATTTAAAGCAGTTTCAAAATCGTCGTTAACGATTTGAATATCAAATTCATCTGCGGCTTGAATCTCTTCTTGGGCGCGGAGTAGACGGCGGGCGATCGCTTCTTCAGAGTCTTGGGCACGAGAGCGTATTCGTTTCTCCAATTCATCAAAAGAAGGCGGTAAAATAAAAATGCTAAGGGCACTGGGGAAGGAAGCACGAATTTGTCTTGCGCCTTCTAGTTCAATTTCTAGCACTACCAACTTACCAGAATGAATTTGGTTAAGTACAGCTTCACGGGGAGTGCCGTAATAGTTACCAGCAAATTCTGCCCATTCTAAAAATTCACCTTCAGCCACTAATTGTTCAAACTTACTACGGCTGACAAAGTAATAATTTTTGCCATCGATTTCCCCTGGACGGGGAGAACGAGTTGTTGCAGATACTGAAAAATAAAGTTCTGGGTGACGTTGTAGGAGCGATCGCATTAAAGTACCTTTACCAACCCCACTAGGGCCAGTTAAAACAATCAACCTGCCTAAATATAAGCAATCTTCGGTGGTAACACTACTCTGGATGGGTAAAACTGGCATTATCCCCTCAATCTGTGAATCATCAATAGATATTATTCATTAGTCTTGTGTTCCCGGCCAAGTCCACTAGTAACTAAAGAGTTTGTAGCAAGGGCGACAGAAAACTTATCTAATTCACATAGTACTGCTGATCCGGTGCAAAGAGGAGTAGGAATAATCCACTGCTAATTATCTACAGTTTGATGATCGCGGGAAATTACAAAGCGATTCGCTACCGTTTCTGGCTGAATCGCCGACAGAATTACGTGGCTGGAATCGGTGATAATTACGGCCCTAGTCCGACGACCGTAAGTTGCATCAATCAGTTGACCTCTGTCCCGTGCATCAGTAATAATCCGCTTAATTGGGGCAGACTCTGGACTGACAATGGCAACTACTCGGTTAGCAGACACAATGTTACCAAAGCCGATGTTGATTAATTGGATCTCCATAAAAAAACTCACGCCAAAGGCGGTTTGAGAAGTTTGAAATAAACTTATTTCTATGTTATCGCCAAAGAACGGGAGTTACAACGCTTAAATTCAAGCCAGCCTTCGTTTTTAAATAATGTCTGCTTTTTTTAGCTGTTTATCAGCTAAATTTCGGGAAAATCCTCCCAAAGACATAGACGCAATTTCACTGATACCAGCTAGTTGGATGATGTACATTTATTTTGTTTGCAATAAGTATTTGACTCAGAAATTGATGGAGAGCAAAATCGACTTTTTCCAGAAGTTGGGAAAAGAATAAAAGGTAATAAAAGTAGCTTTACCCCTCTTGGAAAAGCTACTTTTAGCGCTTTTCGTTTGTATACAATAGACTCTGCTCTCTTCTAAAAGGCTACGGTGTACAGACAAGTATTGCCGCAGCGATATATTTTAAATCTCGCACTGTGCTTCCATCCCACCTTGGAATGAATTCCGAGTCTTATAGTTGAAGTCCACGCTTAGGAATGCGGATTAAATAAAGTGCAATTTTTGACAAACGAACATGTCAGCAGATTTAAGCCAATTCTTGATGAACTGTTACCCAAGCTTAATGCTTATCTAAAATCCAGATGGAATAGGGAATGGGAACTTAATTCTTTCCCCATTCCCCATTCCCAATTACTGATATCCCTGCCAAGGGGTAACTTCCAGCGTGCTGTTAGGTTTAAATATCACTTGGAAGTGGGCGAGAGGTTCTTTATCATTAGGAGGTGCTACATTGGAGCCGTAGACATCGTTAAACATCTTCGGAAGGGGTGTTTCTCGGAAATAGTCAAAGGCGACTTGGTTAAGTGGTTCATAATCGGCAATTACACCATCTTTATTGACTGCCACTCGATATTTCAAATCTCGTGTAAAGGTGTGAGTACCACTCCAAGTTTGGCGAACTGTATTATAAAGTTTTTGGTTTAAACTTTTGACTATATTAGAGTCAGTAATTTTTGCACCCACTACCTCTGGTGTTCTAGCATATCCCCGCCAAGGACTCACTTCTAGCACACCTCTTGTAGTAAATACTACTCGGAATTGGGCAATAGGTTCCTTGGAAATGGGAGGGCGGCTAGCTGGATTATAAAGTACATTAGGCAGAGGAGTTTGACTCACTCCCAGATTCGCCTCTTTATTTACCGCTTTATAACCAACGATCGCACCATCCGCAGCTACACCTAGACGATAAATTAATTCTTCCTTCAATCCTGAACGATTAGTCCAAGCTGGATGAATTTGGTTGTACACTTGACGATTCAATGCCCGCAGTTGGGATGGATCGGTAATTTCTGGAACTGTATTTAAAAGTGCTTCTAAATCTTGAACTGCCGGCTTTGTATTAGCCGTGGACGTTGGTGTGGGTGTTGCAACCGCGATAGGCGTTGCGGCCGCTGATGCTGGGGGAGTGATATTGTTTGTTGTAGAGCTACTTTGCTTTTCTGGTTGGGGTTGTGGTGGACGTATTTGGGGAGGTGGAATCAAGTTAAAGGCGATCGCTGCTACTGCTAAACTTGACACACCCACAGCAGCAGGAACAGCCTGTCTAATCAAAGCTTGACTAGCACCGCCATAGCGTCTGGTAACTGGTTGTAGTTCTAGGGAAAGTTCAGGTAAAGTTTGGCTATCAGCAAAAAACTGATCCACTGCTTCCACTAAATCAAACAACTGTACTGTATTCAAATCTATTTCAATAGGTGGACGTTTGGAATTATTAGAGTGAGACTCAAACCCCTCTGGAGCGCCTTCAGAATGTATAATTAGCCTGTGTCGATTGCTGTCAACTTTCCGAAACTCTACTAGCTCCGATTCCTGGTTGTGTGCTTGGGGGTTTGGTACACTACTTAAAAATTCTTGGGCATAGCCACTAACAGCCCTCACCAAACTTTCAAAAAATTCCCGCCCTCCAGTTAGGGGCTGATTATAACCAGATAAATAGCATTCTGCATTTACCAATATTGATAATTCCGGGCGCATTTCCTGGAAGTGTGCAGCCCTAGTGACATCACTTAACCCTTCTAAAAGTAGTGTACAATTAGGTAGACTGTACTTACGTTGAATATTCATTCCACTTCACCGTCAAAAAGACTAATCCAGAACCTCTGCATTCCAGCTGTACCAGTACAAAATAGTAATTGTCCTAACAAATTTATAGCAAGCTCATCTAATTTTTCATCAGAAGTTAATGCTAGTAAACCTGAGCGCCGAGCATTCATCCGGCTCTTAAAATGCGCTCTAAACCGCTCTAGGTAATTAGATAGGCGCAAATTCTGTTCTAATGGAATCTGCTTTTCTTCCATTTGTTGACATATCATTAATAACTGGCGGATGACAACAGTTAAACGCCGCGCTATATAGCAAGCAATAACTACTAGAGCTTTTGCTTCCATGATAGTTAAGGGACGGCGGATATGCGCTCTCCGTAGCGGGTTAGAGCTACGCATCCGCCATAAATTTACTCTGTCTTTAACAATTCCTTTTAGATCCAACTCTTGAGCAAAACTCAAGATTGCTTCCGAACCACCAAGCTCTAAAGCTTCAATTGCCAATAAAATCAGGTCAATTTGCAACCGCGTTCTCCGAGGACACGTTTTGGAAGCGATCGCAGGATCTGGCAAAGTGTCCAGAATCGTCGGCAGTGAATCTTGAGTTGGACTGTTGAACGGCGTTAAACTTGCTGAGACATTCATTCTATAAAATACCTTGTGCGGTTCCAACAGACTAGATAAAACAAATTTAATATCGATAGCCAAGACTTGAACGTTAGACTTGTAGCAGTAGCATGACTACCTGATATATACATTACTTAACTCTTTCTACTCACAGTTTTCCCTATATTGAAATCAAACTTTTAAAAACATAAATAAATTCACCTCATTTCTTAGTGCAATACCTTTTCTAGCTTGGTTTAGATTCTAATTATCGTCAATAAAGGGTGAAGCTTCAGCCCCGACCCCAGCGTATGACATTATAGTGTACGATTTTTCAGGTATCTGAAAATTAGGGATTAGGGACTGGGGACTGGGGACTGGGATAGCTATGAATTTAAATTCATAACTCCTCACTCTCCACTCCTGACTTTTTCTAATCCCCATTCCCCTTTCCCCATCGCGCTTCTTATGGATTTAAAGTCTCTCGTTCGTGACATCCCAGATTTTCCCAAACCCGGAATTTTATTTCGGGATATTACTACATTACTGCGCGATCCAGAGGGATTGCGGTATACTGTTGACTTTTTAACACAAAAATGCAATGAAGCTGAAATAAAGCCAGATTATGTAATTGGTATAGAGTCAAGGGGATTTATTTTTGGCTCACCTCTGGCTTATCAATTAGGGGCTGGTTTTATTCCCGTCCGCAAAAGAGGTAAGTTACCAGCAGCAGTTCACTCAATTGAATACGATCTAGAATATGGTACTGACTGCCTGGAAATTCATCAAGATGCTTTACATCACGGTAGCCGAGTTTTGATTGTGGACGATTTGATTGCCACTGGTGGAACTGCGAGCGTAACAGCAAAGTTAGTACAGAAGATTGGCTGCGAATTAGTAGGATTTGGGTTTATTATCGAGCTACGGGATTTAGAAGGGCGTAAATATCTGCCGGATGTGCCGATTATCTCTCTAATCGAATATTAGTTATTTGTCATTAGTTATTTGTCATTGGTCATTGGTCATTGGTCATTGGTCATTAGCAAACAAAAGACAAATGACAAAGGACAAAGGACAAAGGACAAAGAACAAATGACATCTACGAGAATTTCCTTGGAGACAGGTCGGGATTGGCTAATCAGGCTAGTCACGAGCGAAACTTTTATTTATGTGGCAAAGCGGGTATTGCAGGCACTACTGACTTTGTTTTTGGCATCAGCGTTGTCGTTTTTCATTATTCAACTCGCTCCAGGGGATTATGTAGATACGCTGCGGCAAAACCCGAAGATATCTCCAGAAAGAATTGAGGAAATAAAGCGGCAGTTTGGTCTGGATAAGTCTTGGCCAGAGCAGTTTTGGCTATGGATATGGCGAATCTTGACAAAAGGGGATTTTGGCACGAGTTTTATTTATCAACGTTCAGTGGCATCACTTTTGTGGGAAAGAGTACCAGCGACTTTGCTATTAGCGATCGCATCTTTGATTGTCACATGGGCGATCGCTATCCCTCTCGGAATTTTTGCTGCTGTTAACCAAAATAAGCTTTCAGACCGGATTTTACAGGTTATTAGCTACGCCGGACAAGGCTTTCCCAGTTTCATCACTGCCTTAGCACTACTGGTTTTAGCTCAAATCACCTCGCCCTTATTCCCCGTGGGTAGCATGACTAGCATCAATCACTCTGAACTGACATGGTTTGGCAGAATCTTAGATGTCGGCTGGCACATGATTTTACCCACCATCGCCCTCTCAATTACCAGTTTTGCTGGTTTACAACGCATCACTCGCGGCGAATTATTGGATGTGCTGCGTCAAGATTATATCCAAACGGCTCGCGCCAAAGGATTGCCAGAAAATCGTGTGATCTACGTTCACGCTCTCCGCAATGCGATAAATCCCTTGATTACCTTGTTGGGTTTTGAATTAGCTGGTTTATTAAACGGTGCTTTCATTGCCGAATTTTTCTTCAACTGGCCCGGTTTAGGAAGGTTGACTTTACAGGCTTTACAAGCTCAAGATTTATATTTATTAATGGCAAGCTTGGTAATGGGTGCAGTGTTACTGATTGCTGGTAATTTAATCGCCGATTTAATGTTAAAAGCTGCCGATCCGCGCATTCGCCTAGAAAATCTCAATTAGTCATTTGTCATTTGTCATTTGTCATTGGTTTTATCCCACTCTCCCCATCCCCATCTCCATGCTGTCCGAAGTCTATTATTTGGTGCGCTCAAAAACTGACGGAAATTATCTCATAGCTCGTCCTGACGCCGAAACATCGGGTTATTTATTGCTGTTTCAAGAAAACTTTGATGCCCTTAGCTATCTCAATACCCATGCGGCAGAAGTGGCAAATCGCTTTACTGTAGAATCTATTGCGCGTACACAGTTGGGTAACTTGCTCAAACGCTGGGGTTTTAGCGGTGTGGGTATTGTGACTGACCCGTTATTGCCCAAGGTTGAGTTTTTGCAGCATAGTTAAATTTATGGATTAGCGTAGATGCTCCTTCGGCTTGTCGTCAGACATGGCTTACTAATTTGTTTAAGAGGATGTTTGAAAAGTCCTCTTGTCTATGGCAAGTATCGGTAATTACACAACTGATTAAACCCAAAATTTTGTGTTGACGTTGTATACACAATGTTCTATATTAGATATTAAGTATTGCTGAATAAAGCTTAAAACTTAATTCAGCAACGCTAAATGAGATACACACATGGAAGATACCCAATGCTTGCCCGTTCTAAAATGGATAACCTTGGTCGTAACCAAGTAATTAATATTAGAGTTCAAGAACAACAACGGGATTTAATTGATAATGCTGCATCGATTCTTGGCAAGAACCGTTCTGACTTTATGTTAGAAGCTGCCTGTCGAGAAGCAGAGAAAGTCATCTGTGACAAGACCTTCTTTGCGTTAGACGAGGAAAGATATCAAAAATTCCTTGCTATTTTGGACTCACCACCTAAAACAAACGAAGAAATTCATAAATTATTAACGACTAAATCTCCTTGGGATTAATGACGAAACAAACAAAAATTATTAATCCTCCTCAGCCACTTACTCTTAAGCATGATGTATTAGAATTTGAATCTAAATCAGAAGCTTTGAATAATTGGCTGAAGGAGAAAGCTTTAAAAAATGAGGGGGATACGGCTAGAACTTTTGTAGTAACTATTGAAAATCAAGTAATAGGCTATTACTGTTTAGCAACTGCTTCTGTAACTCATTTAATGGCTGTTAGCAAAGCTAAACGGAACGCACCAGACCCTATACCATGTATGCTTATCGGGAGACTTGCTGTAGATACCAAATGGGAAGGACGGGGTATAGGGTCTGGTTTATTGAAAGATGCTATTATTCGTACTTTAACAGTATCCCAAATGGTGGGTATTAGATGTGTTTTGGTTCACGCTAAGGATGAAGAAGCCAAAAGATTTTATTTAAAATACGGGTTTCAACCATCGCCAATAGAACCATTAACGCTAATGATGACTTTAAAAGATATTCGAGCAAACCTTATAGATTAATTACTCCTCCAAATTCTGCACAAGCGAATTAGGAGGATTTTAAATTTTAAACTTAAACAGAAGATATACCCCAACCTCTACCGATCATCTGCCAGATTAAATTCTAACCTAGAGGGGGATGTGCGATCAATTTATTAAAAATTGCGAATACTAAGAAATTACGGCAATTCTGCGAACTTGTGTTAAGTAAATAAGGATGCGATCGCACAAGTAAAATCAGGCAATATGGGTGAGTTCAACTCATCGCCATTGAACAACGTAGCAACTAACTTTAAACTCGCTTGTTCGCGTCGATAAACTTCCACCTGTTGGTTGCGCCAATCCACAATCCAATATTCCCTAACACCTCTTGCTGAGTAAAGCTTTAGTTTAAATTCCCTATCCCGCTTTTCGTTTTCAATCCCAGCAGACAGTACCTCTATTACCAGTTCTGGCGCACCACTCAAATGCCCCGCCTCGTCTAAAAGCAAGGGCAACCTCTCATTGCTAGCCCAGACAACATCAGGAATTACATTATCATTATCCCCAAAAATTATGCCTGGAGCAGTCACAACTTCTCCCAAACCAGTAGTCTGTGACCAAGTATCCAAGGAAGTACTAATTCTGACACAAGTTTTTTGATGATTCCAGTGAGGCGCTCTGGTCACAAACAATTCTCCGTCAATAATTTCATAGCGATTCCCGTTATCTGGAAACAACTCTAAATCGGCGGTAGTCCAGCGCACTCTTTCAGATATCGGCTGGTTCATAAACCATCTTTATTAGGGGATTTACTTATTTTAGCCTGAGTAGAAATGGGGCATTAGTTAGGAGTTAGGAATTATTCACGCCTTTCTCCTCCTAACTCCCTCATCTCCCTAATGCTCCCAGCGTCTACACCACTACCTTTTCTAAACTCAACTTAGAACGCTTCACTAGCTCAGGAATCGCTACGGGATAATCTCCAGTAAAGCAGGCAGAGCAGAAACTATTGGTGTCTTCTCGTGTCGCTTCTAACATTCCTTCCCAACTCAGATAGGCGAGGCTATCTACTTCCAGTTGCTTGGCAATTTCCGCTACTGACTTGGTAGCAGCAATCAGCTGATCCTGAGAATCGGTATCGATGCCGTAGAAGCAGGGGTGAGTTACTGGCGGAGAGGAGATTCGCATGTGTACTTCCACTGCACCCGCTTCACGCAAGGTTTTGACTAGTTTACGGCTGGTAGTACCGCGAACAATTGAGTCATCAACAATAATTACTCGTTTACCCGCCAACACATCTTTAAGCGGGTTAAGTTTCATGCGGATACCTGACTCGCGCATGGTTTGTGTCGGCTGAATAAAAGTTCGTCCAACATAGCGATTTTTAATCAGTCCTTCAGCGTAAGCTACACCAGAAGCCTGGGAAAATCCGATCGCAGCAGGGATACCAGAATCAGGAACACCAAAGACTATATCGGCATCGACACAAGATTCTTTAGCTAGTTGATGTCCTAACCGCATCCGATAGCTGTACAAACTCTCGTTATGCATAATGCTATCAGGGCGGGCAAAGTAAATCATCTCAAAAATACACAATTTCCTTTGAGGCTGTTGACTCCAATGATAGGAAGCCAAACCTTCTTCAGTAATCCAAACTAATTCGCCTGGTTCTACATCTCGCAGGTATTCGGCTCCAATGATGTCTAAACCACAAGTCTCGGATGCCAAAACGTAACGAACTGGATTACCCGCTAAAGTCCCAATTACCAGGGGACGAATACCATTGGTGTCACGGACACCCATAACTCCGTTAGGAGTGCCAATAACTAAACTAAAGGCTCCTTGGCAACGGTGAAATGCCTGAATTGAACCTTCTAGCCAATCTGCACCAGCGTTGACGGCTTCTGCGATCGCAAAAGCAATCATTTCTGAGTCTGTTGTGGTGATTAAGTTGTATTTTTTCTCAATCAACTCTTGACGCAGTTGTACGGTATTGACTAAATTACCATTATGTGCTAAGGCTAATGAACCTAAGCGAGTTTCCAGAACTGCGGGTTGGGCATTAACTTTGCGGCTAGAACCTGTGGTGGAATAACGAGTGTGGCCAACAGCAAGGCTACCAGGTAATTGATCCAAAACGGATTCATTGAAGACTTGAGACACTAAGCCCATATCTTTGTGGAGATGGACTTGTGTTCCCTCAAAAGTGGCAATCCCAGCTGATTCTTGACCCCGATGCTGGAGGGCGTACAATCCAAAGTAGGTCAGTTTAGCAACATTTTCTCCTGGTGCGTAGATGCCAAAAACACCACAAGCTTCTTCTGGCTTGTCAGGCTGATTTTCATGACTATTAATTGGGTTGTTGGTAGGGTCGGGGCATTCATCCGAAGTGACAGAATGAATAGAGGTCATGCTAGCTTTGCTCCTGGTGGGGGGGTCAAGTCAAAATAATTCGTAATTGATAATACGTAATTCGTAATTGTTAGCCCATCACTGTAAGGATTTAGCAATGCTAAATCCTTACAAGGCTTGAAATCGTTATGCTACGAGCTTTTGTGTTTTCATTGACCAATCAAGGAGCTTGTATGCTTCAATTACGAATTACGAATTACGAATTACGAATTAGTTAGTCACTGGGATTATGTGTATAGATGCTTATTGATTTCTTAATAAATCTTTAACCATCTATTAAAACAGTACCGTAATTATGCCCAGAGACGCTAATAGTTCTGAGTGATTAGTGCTGATTTCTGAGTGAAGTTTAAATACTCAGGACTCAGAAATAGTGGTGTGGGTGGTGAGCCGCCTAGCGATCGCATGGAAATAGCGATCGCTCATATCTTCGATATTAACTTTGATTAAGACCTGATTATCAGTGGTGAAAACCCCCAAACCCGTCTCAAAATTGCCAACTGTACCTAGTATTTGCCACTGTTGACTGAGATGTTCCTGTAAGTATGATTCCCACATTCCTTGCTGTGCCGATGTTACAGAAACTATAATTCTGGCACCACCTTCGGCAAACAGCACCTCATCCACCCGGTTCAACTGCGTTGGTGTTATTTCTAAATTGATTTCGGCACCAAGGTTGCCAGCGATGCAACATTCTGCTATTGCGATCGCTACTCCCCCTTCAGCAGAGTCATGGGCTGAACGTATCCAACCGTTACGAATTCCTTCCCGACAAACTTTCTGGACGCGGCGTTCCAAGTCAAAATCTACCCGTGGCGGTTTTCCGGCAATAGTCCCGTGGATAGTGGCTAAATACTCAGATGCTCCCAAACTGATTTTGGATGCCAGAGGCAATCCCAGAAGATAAATCACATCGCCGGATGCTTGCCAACCTTGACCACAAATTTTAGTGATATCGGGAATCAAGCCCACCATCCCCACAACAGGAGTGGGATAAATGGGTTGTGGGATGCCTTGAGCATCAAGAGTTTCGTTATACAAAGAGACATTACCGCCTGTAACTGGTGTTGCTAATTCCCGACAACCTTCCGCCAAACCGCGACAAGCTTCTGCCAATTGCCAATAACCAATCGGTTTTTCTGGAGAGCCAAAATTTAGGTTATCTGTTACCGCCAGAGGTTCTGCCCCCACACAGCTAAGATTGCGTGCAGCTTCGGCCACTACTGCTTTAGCTCCTTCGTAGGGGTCAAGATAAACATAACGAGGATTGCAATCTACTGTTGCCGCCACGCCTAATTTTAGATTTGGGATTTTAGATTTTAGATTGGGAATTTCTTCAAGGGGGCGCAACCGGATAACAGCCGCATCTGCACCACCTGGGAGTATGACTGTATTATTCTGTACCTGATGATCGTACTGACGATATACCCAGTTTTTAGATGCGATCGTGGGTGTATCTAGCAAAGTTAACAGAATCTCATTCCAACTTTCCAACCCTACTTGGAGTTCTATTCCAGCAGTTGTGCAAGCAGGTAGGGAATCAGGATTCCATTCCCAAGCTTGACGAGCATATTCTGGCGCTTGAGCCAGCAATTCCCGGTTATATAATGGGGTATTTTCCGCCAAAGCCTCGGCGGGAATTTCTGCTGCTATTCCACCCTGAAAAAGAATCCGCACAATGGGTTCAGCGATGACAGTACCAGCGACAACGGCTTGAAGTCCCCAACGGTGAAAAATATCAATTAATTCTTGCTCGCGCCCCTTGTGGGCAACGAACAACATTCGTTCTTGAGATTCAGAAAGCAGATATTCATAAGGAACCATCCCCATTTCTCTTGCGGGAATCTTGTCTAAATCTAGTTCAATTCCCACACCGCCTTTTGCCGCCATTTCTGAGGTAGAACAGGTGATACCGGCTGCTCCCATATCTTGGGCGGCGACAACTGCACCTGTTTTAAACGCCTCCAGACAAGCTTCAATTAACGACTTTTCCAAAAATGGATCCCCTACTTGCACAGCAGGGCGATTATCTATTGATTGGTCACTTAATTCTGCACTGGCAAAACTTGCGCCTCCCATACCATCGCGTCCTGTAGTGGAACCCACATAAAGCACGGGGTTGCCTAAACCAGATGCCCCAGATTTAACGATTTCTGATGTTTCCATTAATCCTAGTGCCATGACATTCACCAGGGGATTACCAGAATAAGCTGGGTCAAAGTAAACTTCGCCGCCTACTGTTGGTACGCCAACGCAATTTCCATAATGGGCAATTCCTGCCACTACCCCTTGGAACAGCCTTTGGGTTTTGGTATCTTCTAGGGAACCGAAGCGTAGGGAATTTAATAGAGCAATGGGACGCGCACCCATCGTAAAAATATCTCTGAGAATACCGCCTACTCCCGTTGCTGCACCTTGAAACGGTTCTACAGCTGAGGGGTGGTTGTGGGATTCAATCTTAAAAGCTAGTTGGAGTCCGTCACCCAAATCTACAACACCAGCATTTTCTCCAGGCCCCACGAGGATGCGGGGCCCCTCAGTGGGAAATTGTTTGAGTAAAGGTCGAGAATTCTTGTAACAGCAATGCTCTGACCACATCACCCCAAACATTCCCAATTCAGCTTTGTTGGGATGACGACCTAACCGACGGACAATTTCTGCGTATTCTTCTGGTTTAAGACCAACAGCCGCGATTTCTTGGGTGGAAAAGGCTGGTTTTGAGGTTGCAGTCATGGAAGTAATGCACTCTGGGGGGACAGAGCATTATTCTATCGATTTACTTGCCCTGTAAGTACAGTTCCAGACTAGTAAACCTTCGTCTCTGACACCAGATGTTCCACCAAAGCTGTTTATCTCATCTTGGTGAATGTCTAGGACTTGAGAAATAGAAAGAAATCTAGGAGTCTGCAAGGCGACGGTAAACCTCCTGCCATTTCTGTTTAGAAGCTAAGTAAGCCTGCCATACTTCTTCATCTGAGGCAATCTGATTTGAGGGAGTATTTTCTAATTTGTCTTCTTTTTGCTCAATCTCGCGGAAAGATTGGGCAAAATCAGGAATATTTAATAATACTTTTTCAGTAACTTCCTTTTCTTCTGTTTCTTGCAAATAAGCCAGAAACGCAACTGCTAATCGCAACTTTTCAGGAGGAAGTTGACGCAAACGGCTTTCGGCTTCTGATAAATAAGTGCTGTGCTTTTGTTCTGTTGCCATCATTACCTCAAGCTAGGTTTGTTGCAAGACGTTGTAAATCAGTTCTGCTGGTAACTCTAACTTATCGCGTCATTGTGATTTACTCAATGAAGGCAACTGCAAAAATACGTAATTTCCTAGCCAAAATTGAAGTTTGATAATTATTTGAGTAAGCAAAACGAATTTTCCTATAAGTTAAGTGGGTGTGAAAATTTATCACTATGTTATTGCGAACGGAGCGAAGCGAAGTGAAGCAATCGCAAGAGTTTAGGTAATTTTATATTTCGTTACATAGTTAGGTTTATTTGAGCCAACCTACTTAATCCTCTTTATTTAAGCTTGTCACAGTCCTAATCCATTAGAATAGAGTATTATTATTTTTATAGTTGGTGGTTAGTGGAATTTCAGTTGGTTCGGGTATAGCTGCTACTGGGATTGTTTCTATTGCAAGTACAGTAATAACAATGCTTATAGCAGGAGCTAGTATAGAAGCGATATCAGCAGCAGTAGCAGCAATGTTTAATACAATTACTGCAACTACCGCATCACTTGAATTAGTAACTGTGTTGGTGAATGGCGTTAAAAGTATTTTGGGATGCTAACTAACTTTATTTATGTTGCAAAGTGCGATGCCTACGGCGGCAAGCTACGCACTTCTACTTTCCTGTATATTGACACACGATGCTTAAAGATAACTTGACTAAGTAAGCTAAGTTTTATTTATAGCATCATATATTGCAAATATCTACTTAAACTCAGAGATTATTCGGGTACATGCAGTTTTGTTGTAACAATCGAGTGACGAGAATCACACATATCTATGATTAGGATCGTCTCCCAGCGATCGCTAACTAGGCATAATTAATGACAACTGAACTCTAGCCGAGTCATTAATAGGGAACACACTTAATTGCCGACAGCCTTAATCAAGGACTGTCGGTTTTTTAATATCCGTATATCCTTTATCCTTTGAGAAATGTTCGTTCCATCACTATACCTAATAAAATTTCCCCACAACTGGTTGGTAACTTGACAGAGATTTTGCCACAGCCACTACCAAATGTGGGGAGTACAATAAAATTGGGTATCTTATGCCTTTGGAGTGCTAATATCTTACACTCACTCTAGTAGACCGAAAGTATACTCCTAGAACCAGCACACACTTTGTATTAAGACATCGCTTGAATGATGTAATCAAAGTAGGGTGATGCTTCAGCAGCGTCTTCCGCACTCAATAAGCCAAGGGAGGCTGTTTTGAGGGAACCGATCGCTTCTACCATTCCAGGCACGGGAACACCCAATGAATTGTACATTTCCCGCACACCAATCAAACCAATTTTTTCAATTGGCCCTTTGTCGCCGGCAAGTACACCATAAGTAATTAGACGTAAGTACCAGCCAAAGTCACGGATACATAGAGTGCGCTGGCGTTCTCCGTAAGCATTACCTCCGGGGGAGATAAAGTCAGGACGCTTTTGCCAAAGTTGTTTGGTTGCTTCCTGAACTATCTTTTTTTCGTTTTCGGCTAAGGTAGCCGCAATCCGCGTCCGTTGTACGCCGGTTTGCAAAAATTCTTTGATATTTTTCAGTTCGCCACTGCTGGGATAACGCAGTTCGTCGTCGGCTTTGAGAATAACTTGGCTAATTACAGTCATGATGATTGAAATCACCTGAAATATTATCTGTTAGTTTAGCGAGTCTGAGGTACACAAGTGAAGAGAGATGATGGAGATAAGGGAGTAGAAGGAGAATTAATAACTTTTGACTCTTGACTCTTGACTTTTGACTCTTGATTCATAACTAATGACTAAAATAATTTGGCAACAGGGCGAATTAATTGAAGTGACGATCGCAAATCTGAGTGATACAGGCGATGGTGTGGGACGGGCTGATGAGCGTGTTGTGTTTGTGCCAGATACTGTACCAGGCGATCGCGCCATTATCCGCTTGGTTCATGTTAAACCAAAATACGCCCACGGGAAGCTCCAGCAGCTATTAGAGCCATCCTCCCACCGTATCCGACCTAGTTGTATTGTGGCGGATAAATGCGGTGGTTGCCAGTGGCAGCATATTAGTTATGATTACCAGCTAGTAGCCAAGCAAAATCAAGTTATCCAAGCAATAGAGCGCATTGGCGGTTTTGTCCAACCACCGGTAGATCCGGTACTCGCCGCCCCTTCAGCTTTAGGTTATCGTAATAAATCTACATATCCTCTGGGTACATCGGCAACAGGACAGGTACAAGCTGGTTACTACCAAAAAGGTAGTCACCAATTAATTAACTTAAATCAATGTCCAGTCCAAGATGCGCGATTAAATCCCTTACTTGCCGAAGTCAAGCAGGATATTCAACAACAAGGTTGGCAAATCTATGACGAACAGCGCCATCAAGGAAAAATTCGCCATCTTGGTTTACGCATTGGCCGACACACTGGGGAAATGTTGCTGACTTTGGTGGTAAAAGACTGGAATTTATCGGGAATTGAAACCCAAGCCCAGGAATGGTTAAAGCGTTATCCGCAGTTAGTGGGAGTGTCACTCAATCGCAATGGCGATCGCACAAATGCTATATTCGGATTAGAAACCCGTTGCATCGCTGGAGTCCCACACCTGCGTGAAAATTTTGCTGGACTGGAATTTCAAGTGCGCCCAGATACATTTTTCCAAGTGTATACAGAAACAGCAGAAGCACTATTGCAGATAATTCAATCAGAACTCAATCTTCAAGGGCATGAGTTGCTAGTTGATGCCTACTGTGGTATTGGGACTTTAACTTTACCCCTCGCCAAAAAAGTACGTCAGGCTACAGGATTAGAAGTGCAACCAGCAGCAGTAGAACAAGCTATTTTGAATGCCCACCGCAACGGAATTGATAATGTGACATTCCAAGTCGGGGCAGTAGAGAAATTGCTTCCAAAAATGGGCACAATACCAGAAGTAGTAATACTCGATCCGCCACGTAAGGGTTGCGATCGGGCAGTCATCGACACTTTACGGCAATTGAAACCATCTCGGATAGTTTACGTCAGCTGTAAAGTAGCTACCCTCGCCCGCGACCTGAAATTGCTTTGTCAAGATGGGCAATATACTATCACACGGGTACAACCTGCTGATTTTTTTCCTCAAACGGCTCATGTTGAAGCTGCCGCCTTTCTTGTACTATCAGATTTGCACAAGGATAGTAATTCCTTTACAAAAACTGAAATTTGAAATTTTTAGTCTAGTGCATACTAAAGATGCTAAAATTGAATTAAGCTGAAAATAAAATGTTTGTTTTGTTTAAATAAATTCAAGTTGCATAGGTTCTTAGAAATATGGATTGGATTGTGTAAATGACAAATCGGCAATTAATTAGAGCATCGCAATACTCTGTCAAATTACTAGCATCTTTTTAAGTTGCTAAATTCATTATCAAAACTATTCGAGCCGTTGTTATATAACAATCCCAATTCATACTATAGGGCTAATGCTCCCTAGCATTTTCAAAATTTAGTTTTAAAGACGCAAGTTTGAAAGCAGCATGACCACCTCAAGTTTTATCAGGGTGCCTGTAATAGCAAACTGATGTCTAGCTAACTGAAAGCTATGGGGTTTCTCTTGTGATTACAATTTCACTCCGTCCAGTTGCACGTTATTGGGGCACTATTAGTTTTGCCTCAACCCTCTACCTTTGTCCAATATTAGATTTACTGTTGGCAGAAATTCCAGCTAAATTACAAGCAGAACTGCGGCTAGGACTTCAAGAAGCCCTAGTAAACGCAGCTAAACATGGCAATAATCTCGATCCAAGTAAAACAGTTGTAGTGCGTTTTTCCTTAATAGATAATCAATATTGGTGGATAATATCAGACCAGGGGAGCGGTTTTACTCCCTCTTCTACTAATGAAGAAGAACCAACAGACTATTTACCACCAGATGAATCAGAAAGTGGTCGTGGTTTATGTCTTCTCCATCATATTTTTGATCAGGTGGAGTGGAACCGCAAAGGCACAGAATTGAGGCTTTGTAAACAAATGGAAAACCGCCGAGGATTATCTCTGCGACTGTAACTTAATCAGGAGTGAGGAGTTAGAAGTTTTAAAGTCTTAACTCCTCATTTTAAGATTCAATAAAAAGTATTGTCTATTGGCGGTAACTCTTCTGAGTCATTTGTTCCTGGTTTTGGACTTGGTTTTCGTGGATTTGGAATTGCAGTAGAACCTCCAGAAATATCATCGTCTGACTCCCAGGGTTCATCCTCGTGTTGATCCAAATGATCTAGTTGTAATACAAACTTAAGATTGTTATAAGATTCGTCATTTTTCTGGTCATCGTCTTGCGCTAGAGACTCAGATAGTTCCCGAATTAGGGTTTTGATGCGCTGGCGATGATTAAAAGCAAACTGTGGATTGAAACCTCGCTCTAACTCTTGAAGTAATCGTTCTGCTAGCAAAATCAAAGCCTCAGAACGATTACGTTTCTCTAAAGCTTCTCGATCCATTAACTTTTTCCGTGAGTCGGACACGGAGGGGCAGAAATGGAGCGATCTAACCAACCAATTGCCTGTTCTAATCTAGCTTGAGCTTCTTGTGGTTGATTCTTTAAAAGATACACAATAGCTGCTGCCACTTGTTCATTAGCGCGGGAATTGCGGTTAGACTTGAGGCGATGCCAATCGTTAGGGGAAATGCTCAGTCTTTCCATGAGGGCTTGAGCTAGTTCCAGAGTACTAAGTTCATTCAGTTGACTGGTTTTCGGCAGCTGGGTAGATTGGGACATAACTATTGGCGCATTTGCATTTACTTCTACTGTACTACTTGTAAATGAAGCCGCCTAAACAATCACAGCCATCAGCAGAAAATCCCGAACCAGATTTTGAACAAGAACTAGAGGAAGTAGAGCGATCGCTCCTATCCTTAAAAGAACGTTACGATCGAGTGCAACGCGATCGCCAGCAACAGGCACAATGGCAACAGCATAGGGATCGACTAAAGCACAATAAGTCTCAGACACCAGAAATCAAAGCAGAGTTACGGCAAATTCAACGACAGTTGGAAATGCTAGAAGTAAACTTAGAAAGCCAGTTATTTTCTTGGCGTAGCCTGAAAAAACCTTTCTGGCAAGTCGTCCGCTTTGGTGGAATGGGCGTTATCATAGGCTGGATATTAAAGTCTTATGCTGGATAAATATGGTAAATCGACGGATTGCAGAAATATTGCGAAGTGGCCAACCTGATGAGTCCCTCCAAGTACAAGGCTGGGTGCGGACGAAACGCGAGTCCAAAGGGTTTGCTTTTATTGAAGTCAATGACGGCTCATCACTAGCTAATTTGCAAGTCGTCATTAATCAGGATTTGCCAGATTATGAAGCTATATTGAAAAAATTGAATACGGGTGCTGCTGTCGAGGCTACAGGGGTACTAGTGGCTTCCCTGGGTAAAGGACAGCGCATTGAGTTGAAAGCCGAGACAGTGAAAGTTTACGGCGAAGCCGATCCCGATACATATCCCCTGCAAAAGAAACGCCATTCCTTTGAGTTTCTGCGAACTATTGGACATTTGCGATCGCGTACCAATTCTTTTGGTGCAGTTTTCCGCGTCAGAAATGCTTGTTCGACAGCAATTCACCAATTTTTCCAAGAAAGAGGGTTTTTGTGGGTACACACACCCATCATTACCGCTAGCGATTGCGAAGGCGCGGGTGAACTTTTTAGCGTTACCAGTTTAGATTTAAAGAATATTCCCCGCACAGAAAACCAAGCAGTAGATTACAGCCAAGACTTTTTTGCTAAACCCACATATTTAACAGTTAGCGGCCAGTTGGAAGCGGAAGTTATGGCGATGGCGTTTTCTAACGTCTACACCTTCGGCCCTACCTTCCGTGCAGAAAATTCTAACACCTCGCGCCACCTAGCAGAATTTTGGATGGTTGAGCCAGAAATGGCTTTTTGCGATCTAGAAGGCGATATGGATTTAGCTGAGGCGTTTCTCAAACACATTTTTAAATATGTGTTGGAAACTTGCCCGGAAGATATGGAATTTTTCAATGAACGCATTGATAAGTCTGTGTTGGCGACAGCCGAAAATATTATTAATAATCAATTTGAACGCTTAACTTATACAGAAGCGATCGCACTTTTAGAAAAAGCTGATGTTAAATTTGAATATCCTGTGAGTTGGGGTTTAGATTTACAATCAGAACACGAACGCTACCTAGCTGAACAACAGTTTAAAAAGCCAGTAATTGTTACAGATTACCCAGCGCAAATCAAAGCATTTTATATGCGCTTGAACGACGATGAAAAAACCGTCCGCGCAATGGATATTCTCGCACCGAAAATTGGCGAAATTGTCGGCGGTTCCCAGCGCGAAGAACGTTTAGAAGTATTAGAACGCCGTGTATTAGCGCAAGGATTAAACCCAGAAGACTTGTGGTGGTATCTTGATTTGCGTCGTTATGGTACTGTTCCTCACGCTGGTTTTGGGTTGGGTTTTGAACGACTCGTGCAATTTATGACGGGTATGGGAAATATTCGTGATGTGATTCCGTTTCCGCGTACACCGCAAAGTGCTGAGTTTTAGTTTGATTAAAAATCGCGTCTACAAAAACCAAGTCCGTCTGCGCTGACTCATAAAAACTCCAAAACCCGCATTCGCGGGTTTTGCTTGTATAGTTGCGTATTTGGTATTTTATAAAGCGATTAGTTAAAATTAATATTTTTGAATCTCCTCTTGTAAAACTTGAACCTGCTCAATAGATAATTCAGTAACTTGAGCAATTTGTTCTAAACTCATTCCAATTCGTAACAAATTTAAAGCCAACTTTCTTGTTGTTTCTGCTTTACCTTTGGCTTCGCCTTCTGCTTTACCTTTGGCTTCGCCTTCTTCTAGGATTTCTTGATAAATGACTGATTCGCGCATAATCTCACTCCTGAAAATCTTCTTAATTACATCTTTCTTTAATACCAGACCTGCTAAAATGCCACTGGCAGCAGCTATATTTCTTTGTAGCTGGCGATCGCTAATCGCTTCAACTGCTTTGGCTACTTGGGTTAATACCATTGTAGGATCGTTTGTCTGACTTAGCACGGCAAAGGGTAATAGACCTGGAATACTCATAAACCTTTCTGTTGGTTGTTCCCACAGACGTATTACCTCAAACTGATGGTAAGTGTTGTTTAATCTAAAACTGTTTTCACTGACTAATTCTGAACTGGTTTTTCTCAAATAGATTACTATTTGACGCATCTCTTTGTTAGGAAAGCGGCGATAAACCCTAACTCGATAATCTAACATCCGAAAGGGGATATCTTCGTCAGGGCCGGTTTGAAATTCGGTATGTAGAACTAAATCATCAGATTGCAATAAAATTAATGAATCGGCGCGAATTGGTTCGCTTGATAATTCAGTAGGGCTAAGTTCTGTTAATTTAATCGGTCAACCTAGCAACCAAGTTGCCAAGTCATCTTTGAAGTTTTCGGCAATGAATTTACAGATATTGTCATACATGGCAGCCTTCAAGTAAAGGTATCGAGTATTTTTGAAAAAAATTAAATTTGTTGGTATTGGGTTTCCTTTGGTTAACCCAACCTATTGCTACGATTTTATTTTATGTTAAACAAGTAATACAAAAGTTAGTACGGAAGATGTAAATTAATGTTAATGTTACTTCTCAACATCGGGAATGAGCGATATGCCATAGAAAGCCGACAGGTTGTAGAAGTAATACCACTTGTTGTACTCAAAAGTTTGCCCCACCAACCTGAGCATATCGCTGGTGTTTTTAACTATCGGGGACGCATTGTACCAGTAATCGATTTATGTCAGTTGATGCGTGGTAAACCCTCCAGTGAGTACCTGAGTACTAGGATTATACTAGTCAACTATTGGGGGAGTAATAATGCAGAACTTAAGGCTCCTTATATTTTGGGTTTGATGACAGAACAAGTTGTAGAAACATTACACCAGTCTAAGTCTGAATTTGTTAATCCCAATATCCAGATAGATACAGCGCCATATTTGGGCAAAATGATTGTTGATGACCAAGGGATGATTCAGTGTCTTCACATTGAGTACTTGTTGTCAGAAGCGCAGCAAGTCAATCTCTTGCCAGAAAGTCATCACAATACTAGATTTTAGATTGGTCTGAAGACTCTATAAATGGCACAATCTGTTATTGAAGCTTTACTAAAAAGCAAGATTGGTTTGGATGCAAATTCTATTGGTGCTGATGCGATCGCTAGTGCAATTTATCAACGCATGGCAGATTGCGGTATAACGGATATTGCTCACTACTTGGGGAAGTTACAGGTATCTACTCAGGAATGGGAAGCACTGATTGACACTGTAATTGTTCCAGAAACTTGGTTTTTTCGAGAACCAGAGTCATTTGCCTTTCTGAAGCATTACGTATTATCTGAGTGGTTGCCAAAAAATCCCCAAGGTGTATTGCGGGTTTTAAGTGTACCGTGTGCAACGGGTGAAGAACCATATTCCATTGCGATCGCTCTTTTGGAAGCAGGATTAAATTCGACAAACATTCACATCGATGCTGTTGATGTTAGCAACAAGTGCCTACTAAAAGCCCAACGAGCAATCTACAGTCAATACTCGTTTCGCGGCAATAGCCAATCGTTTCAAGAGTGCTATTTTCAGGCAAGTGAGACAGGATATCACCTGTGCGAACAGGTAAGATGCATGGTGAATTTTATTAATGGCAACTTGGCAGATCCGGCTTTTCTAGCTGACACGCCGCTTTATGATGTAGTCTTTTGCCGTAACCTGTTGATTTACTTCGATGTGACAACAAAAGAGCGCACCATTCAAGTTCTAGAAAGGTTGCTAAGGCCAGAAGGCTTACTATTTGTGGGACACGCTGAAGCTTGGTTATTGTTTAAAACTCAATTGATCTCAGTTCGTCAAGATTCAGTAGTTGCTCATCGAAAGTCCACAGGGGGCGAAAATCTTCGCAAAAATCATCATCCAAATCTTCAGAGACAAGGCTTCACAGGCAAAAATATAGATGTTCTCAACAAGCGACAGCTGCCGAAAAAAAATAATTCTAAGTTTGTCGCCCAAGAGAGGTTAAATGTTGCTCCTCAGAATCCGATATTGCCAATAGAACTAAAAGTAAATTTGTTAGAAACAGCTAGAGCTTTAGCCGATGAAGGTCGATTGGATGAGGCGGTTAAATTATGCAACGACTATCTCAACCAAAATCAGGTGAGTACTGAAGCATATCTTTTACTAGGTCAGGTGCAGCAAGCGATGGCACAAAATGAGCGGGCAGCACAATCTTTTCAAAAAGCAATTTATTTACAACCGAGTCACCAAGAGGCGCTGACTCATCTGGCATTACTCAAAGAACATCAAGGAAATGCGGATAGTGCTAATCTTCTCTGGCAACGAATTCACCGATTAAATAATTCGTAATTCGTAATTCGTAATTACGTTTTTAGGACTAGCCCTTTCAAGGTGACAAACGAAGATACGTTATTTCAGAAATGTGTAGGTTGGGTTGAGGAATGAAACCCAACCTACATATAGCGGTTCTCGTTTGTATGCAATAGACTTTGACCTCTCTCCTTTTAGGAGAGAGGCTTTGAGTCTTACTCCCCTTCCCTACAAGGGAAGGGGCTGGGGGTTAGGTCTGTATTGGACTCAACTGAGAACCGCTATATTCTTAACCGAGCAGTATTGAAATTCATCCACCTTTGAACTCCATTCATCCACCTTTGAACTCCGTTCATTCACCTTTGAACTCCGTTCATCCACCTTTGAACTCCGTTCATTCACCTTTGAACTCCGTTCATCCACCTTTGAACTCCGTTCATTCACCTTTGAACTCTGTTCATCCACCTTTGAACTCCGTTCATCCACCTCAGATACTCAAACTTCTTACTCAGCACTCAACACTTTCACATCAGAAGGAAAAGCTAGTCTCTAAACTAAGGCTAGCTACTTAATAATTTTTTTCAAAATTAAAATACAGGCTGTTCATCTTGTTTGTGATTTGGGAATTTTAAGAACTGAATGCGTTTTACAGCAGCAGAGGAACAGTAGGATATCCAAATGTTCAAGAACATGACCTTACAAACACGGTTGATCGGTTCATTTTTATTCATGGGACTGATCGTACTCATAATGGCCTTGCTGGGATGGTTCACCACCAACGAGTTAAATCAGTACATTAATATACTGGCGACGGATAACATCCCCAGTGTGTCCGGGATATGGAAGATTAACGAAGGTCAGACACAAATCCAATCGGCAGAACGGTTACTATTTGATCCTGAAGTCACTGTTACTGAAAGACAAGGTGCAATAATTCAAATCCAGGATGCTTGGAAACAGATTAATGAAGGGATTAAACAGTACGAAGCAACGCCATTAAGCGAGCAAGAAAAAAAAGAGTATGCCTTACTTAAAGAACAACTGGATGCCTGGAAGCAAGCTCATGAGAAATTGTTAGATATTGAACAACAGTTCACTCAACTTGGTGTTCGCAATCCTTGGAAAAAACAAATTGAATTAATGCGTCAAGGAAAAGATAAATCATCAGATTTTGCCGCTATTCAAGCATCGTTAGAGTTACGTAATCGCATGGATTCTGAGGGAACAAATAAGGAAGAACCGTTATTTAAAATAACTGACACCCAAGCAGAAAAACTTTTAAAACTTAATGAAAGTTACATATCAGATACACAAAAAGAAGTCGAACAGAATGTGGCCCGTAGCATTTTCTGGATTTCTATAGGAATTGCTATTGGCCCGATAACTGCGATTATTTTTGGGTTTGTAATCGCTCGACAAATTGCATTTCAAATTCTTGGTGTTGTTAGGGTTGCAGAGCAAATTTCCACGGGGAACTTAACAACTCAGGTCACGGCTGATTCCAACAGCAAAGATGAAATGAATAGACTTTTAACTGCTTTCCAAACCATGACTCAGAGTCTCAACACTTTGATTCGTCAAGTACAGCATTCAGGTATTCAAGTAACTACCTCAGCTACTCAAATAGCAGCTTCGGGTAAACAATTAGAAGCAACGCTCACCGAGCAGGTAGCTTCTACTAATGAGGTAGCTGCCGCTACTAAAGAAATTTCCGCTACCTCTAGGGAATTAGTAAGTGCAATGGAACAAGTTGCGACTATTTCCCAAATCACGACGACAGCAGCGAATGATAGTCAAAAAGACATAGTGCGGATGGAAACCACTATGCGCCAGTTAGCAGAAGCCACTAATGCGATCGCAGCTCGATTGGGAGTAATTAGCGAAAAGGCAAACAACATTAATACTATTGTTGTCACAATTACCAAGGTGGCAGACCAAACGAATCTGCTATCGTTAAATGCGGCGATCGAAGCCGAAAAAGCTGGCGAGTATGGCTTGGGCTTTGCTGTCGTTGCTAGAGAAATTCGCCGATTAGCAGATCAAACCGCCGTTGCTACCCTCGATATTGAGCAGATGGTTAAACAGATGCAATCGTCAGTCTCTACAGGTGTGATGGAGATGGACAAGTTTGCCGCAGAAGTAGGGCGGAGTATAGAAGATGTTGGCAACATCAATACACAGGTTGGGCAAATTATCCAGCAAGTGCAAGACCTTAATCCGCGATTTGAGTTTGTCAACCAGGGTATGGAAACCCAATCTGTGGGAGCGCAACAAATTAGTGAGGCGATGGTGCAGTTAAGCAGTACCTCCGTGCAAAGTGCGGATTCCTTGCGGGAAATTAATCATGCCATAGCCCAACTTAACCAAGTGGCGCAGGGATTGCGTCAAGAGATTGCCCGCTTTCAGGTGAAAACAGAAGACGCTATACCTCTAATTCACCAACTCTCTTGAGCAACCCTTATGAACCCGATCGCTACGCCATTAAATATTGAACGTTGTTGGAATTTTATCGGCATTGAGGGCGATCGCTCCTGTCCCCAATTAACCACCTATACCCATTGCCGCAATTGTCCCGTTTACTCTACTGCTGGACGGCATTTGCTAGAGCGCCCTATACCTGGAGATTATCGCCATCAGTGGACTGAGTTACTGGCTAAATCTAGAACTAATGAAAATTCTCAGATATCCCATGCTTTACGCACAACTCAAATCACGGTTGTGATTTTTCGTCTGCAACGGGAATGGCTGGCACTTTCTGCCCAAATCTTCAAAGAAATTTCTCCTCCCAGCGTGGTTCATACCATACCGCATCGCAGCAACCAAATCTTGCGGGGATTAGTAAGTATCCGAGGCGAATTGCGACTGTGTATCTCTTTGAGCGATTTGTTGAATCTCGAAACTGCCGATACAGCAGTACAAACGCTCAGTCCAGTGGTGTATTCGCGCATGGTGGTGCTGGAAAAAGCAGGTAACACTTGGGTGTTTGGTGTAGATGAACTTTATGGAGTACACCGATTTCAGCGGGATGAGTTACAAGATCCGCCCAAGAGTCTGACTCAAACTTATACAAAAGGATTATTTCACTGGCAACCTGGCGTGTCACAAATGGAGCGATTCCTTTCCTGCGGAACGCTACGCGAACGGACAGCTACGCTAACGCACAGTGTCAGCTATTTAGATGATGAATTGTTATTCACCACCTTAGCTAGGAAGGTGCTGTAATCAAAAACCTAACCCCCCAACCCCCTTCCCTTGTAGGGAAGGGGGAGCTAAACTCCCCTCTCCTCGTAGGCTACGGTGTACACACAAGTCTTTTAAAGTTGCTGCGGAATGTAGGGTAGGTTAATTTTTGTAGGTCGATGCAACAAAAGTGCGAGTCGATACAACAAACGTGCAGGGCGATGCAACAAACGTGCAAGTCGATACAACAAACGTGCAGGGCGATGCAACAAACGTGCGAGTCGATACAACAAAGGTTGGAGTCGATACAACAAACGTGCAGGGCGATGCATCAAAGGTGCAGATCAAGATACTTGTGTGTACACCGTAGCCTCGTAGGAGAGGGGTTGGGGGAGAGGTTCTTTCAGGATTAATGAATCGGTGTTCTAGGAAGGTGCAGTAATGTTAGAAGAATTTGATGTCAGCAATCTTTCCTTGCTTGATTTATTCAACATGGAAGTAAAAGCCCAAGTTGTGGTATTGAATGATTGCCTGTTGGCACTGGAAACTAAGCCCGATCCCCAACCAGAACTGGCAGCTTTAATGCGGGCAGCCCATTGCATCAAAGGCGCTGCGCGAATTGTCCAAATCGATCCGGTTGTCAACCTTGCTCATGCGATGGAAGATTGCTTTGTTGCGGCTCAAGAAGGGAAAGTTACCTTAACTGCCGATCGCATTGATGTATTGTTGCAAGGGGTAGATATGCTCCTGCGTATAGCTGAAACGTTTACAGCTAACCCAAATTTGCAGATGTTAGAAAATATCGGCATTCAATCGTTAGTGAGTGCGATCGCTAATATCCTAACTCTAGAGGCAACCTCTACAGAAATTCATCCCCTAGTAACAACAGCGCAGTTAGAAGACAACCAACACACAACCCTTATTTCCCCATCCCCATTAGAAGAACTGGGCATCACCCAAAATCGGGCGGTGCGAATGAGTACTGAAAATCTCAATCGCTTGATGGGTTTAGCTGGAGAGTCTTTAGTTGAGGCGAACTCTTTAGAACCATTTGCTAACTCTTTGCTGAAGCTGAGAAACAATCAGGGGGAATTGTCCAACCTTCTGGAGAAGTTACAGGATTTATTGGGCAACTATCATCTGGATCGGCAAATTAAGGAAACCTTGAGTGCAACTCATCAAAAAGCTAACGAATGTTACCAGATGATGAGCGATCGTCACAACGAACTAGAAAAATTTTCTCAGCGTTCTGCTAACCTTGCCCAACGCCTATATCAAGAAGTTATTGCTACCCGAATGTGTTCCTTTGCGGATGGGGGACAGGGATTTCCGCGAATGGTACGCGACTTAGCAAGACAATTGGGTAAACGGGTGAAACTGGAAATCTTTGGTAAGTCTACTCTGGTAGATCGAGATATTCTAGAACGCCTAGAAGCCCCATTGACTCATATCCTGCGAAATGCGATCGATCATGGCATTGAACCGCCCCAGGAACGTCTAGCAGCCGGAAAGCCAGAAGAAGGAATTATTCGGATTGAAGTTACCCATCGCGCCGGAATGCTGTTTATCACTGTTGCAGATGATGGACGGGGAATCGATATCGAGTTTTTGCGCCAAGTAGTCATCGCCAAACAACTGACAAACCCAGAAATGGCTGCCCAACTTACCGAAGTTGAGTTGATGGAATTCTTATTTTTACCTGGTTTTTCCACAACTCAGACTGTCACCGAAATTTCGGGTAGAGGTGTGGGGCTGGATATCGCCTATAGCACAGTGCGGGAAGTTGGCGGAACGCTGCGGGCAATTTCTGTGTTGGGAAGGGGCATGACCTTTCACTTGCAGTTACCGTTGACGCTATCTGTGATTCGCACCCTGTTGGTGGAAATTGCCGGCGAACCCTATGCTTTTGGGCTGACACGTATTGAACAGGTGTTGATATTATCCAGGTCTAAGATTGCTGTATCGGAAAATCGCCCATTTTTCGTGATGAATAATCAACCTGTGGAGTTGATTATGGCAAGTCAAGTTTTAGAGTTAGCCTCGCCTGCGGTTAATATAGAATCGCTATCAGTGATTGTAATTAGCGATCGCCTCAACCGTTATGGATTAGTTGTAGATCGGTTTCTCGGTGAGTGCAGTTTGGTTGTTCGACCTTTAGATCCCCGCCTTGGTAAAGTCGCCAATATTAGCGCCGCTGCCCTCATGGATGATGGTTCGCCAGTGTTAATTGTCGATGTCGAAGATTTGGTACGTTCGATTGCGAAGGTGTTTTCTAGCGGACAACTCTCTCAAGTAAATCAGTCTACTCATCAAGCAGTTACCAAAATTTACAAGCGAGTCTTAGTAGTGGATGATTCAATCACCGTGCGCGAAATGGAGCGCAAACTCTTGGAAAATAATGGTTACAAAGCTGAAGTTGCAGTTAATGGTATTGATGGTTGGAATGCAGTCCGTAGCGGCGATTATGACTTAGTGGTGACAGATATTGATATGCCCCGGATGAACGGCTTTGAACTCACCAGCCAGATAAAAACTCATGCCAAATTGAAGCAAATACCTGTGATTATCGTTTCTTACAAAGACCGAGAAGAAGACCGATTGCAAGGGTTAGAAGCAGGTGCAGACTACTACCTCACGAAGAGCAGCTTTCATGATGACACTCTATTAAAGGCGGTGATTGACTTAATTGGAGAAGCTTGATAAGAATTCGTAATACTTGCCATTCGCGTAGCATCACGTAGAGAAGGCGAGAAGCAAGCTACGTAATTCGTAATTAAGAAAGATAGGTTCATGCATAGCGTTATTTTGGAGAGATGCCATAACCTGTGAGAATTGCGATCGCTAACGATATGTTTATGGCTGTAGAGGTATTGCGGCGGGTTATAGCAAAAATACCAGATTGCAAGCTGGCGTGGATTGCCTACAATGGTGCGGAAGCTGTGAGCAAGTGTGCGGCTGATACTCCCGACTTGATTTTGATGGATGTGCTGATGTCCAGCATGGATGGAGTAGAAGCGACACGGCGCATTATGAGCCAATCTCCCTGCGCTATTGTCATGGTTACTGCTAGCGTCAATCGCTATGCAGCCCAGGTTTTGGAAGCAATGGGCTATGGAGCCTTAGATGCCATCAACACGCCAGCATTCGGTGATGATGGGCTATTAATAAAAATTGCCACGATCGCCCGCTTAATTGGTAAATCCTCACATCGGCGATCGCCACCTGTCCATCACTCAAAATCACTCCCACCCCTAATTGTGATGGGATCTTCCACTGGTGGTCCCCAAGCATTGAGAACTATTCTCTCCCAATTTCCCCAAGACTTTCCGGCGGCTGTGGTTGTTGTTCAACATATAGATGCCCAATTTGTTCAAGGTTTTGCCACCTGGTTAAATGAGCAAATTTCTATGCCTGTACAAATTGCGATCGCAGGCGCATCACTACAACCTGGTAAAGTTCTGCTTGCTGGCACAAATCTTCATTTGGTGATGCGTCCCGATCTCACCCTTGACTATGACAAAGAACCACTAGATTTTTCCTACCGTCCATCGGTGGATGTTTTCTTCAGGAGTGTGGCTAAACATTGGACTGGAAAGGGAGTTGGGGCGTTGCTGACAGGGATGGGTCGAGATGGCGCTCAAGGCTTAAAACGATTGCGTGAAGCAGGTTGGCACACTATTGCCCAAGACCGCAAAACTTGCGTTGTCTATGGTATGCCGAAAGTAGCAGTGGAATTAAAAGCTGCGGTCGAGGTTTTGCCAGTTGAGGCGATCGCACCAGCCTGTATCAAGTTTTTATCCTAGCACATTTACGGATAAATACTTAATGTCTAATTACTTGATTATACTATCTAATTTCCTTAGGATTCACCTTGAATATCTTAGAATAATCAGTCGATCCAAATTGGACTAATTATTAAAATACCTTTACGAAGTATTTCAAATTACCATCCATACTGCTATACTATGATACAATCGCGACATCATAAATTAATTAATTTCATCTATTAGTTTGTCACTTTTTAAACAAACACCACTTAGAGGTGCTAAATGAACCTGCAAGAAACAGCACTCTCACAAATATCTCCAAAGACAGGAATATCATCACCAAAGTGGAGTGAACCACAAACCCCACAAAATGTGCCATTTATTCCAGATTCCAAAATATCCGCAGTCAGACTTTTGCTAATTGACGATCAGGTAATTATCAGCGAAGCCTTTCGTCGGATGATTGCGACAGAAACAGATATTTCCCTTCACTACACAAGTAATCCAGCAAAAGCTATTCAAGATGCGATCGCCATAGAACCAACGACGATCTTCTTGGATATGATCATGCCAGATATCGATGGATTAATGCTACTGCGTTGGTTTCGCTCTCATCCAGTAACTCGTGATATTCCGATCGTCATGCTATCTAGTAAAGAAGAAGCAAAGTTGAAAGCCGATGCCTTTGCTGAGGGTGCAAATGACTACCTAATCAAGCTACCCGATGCAGTTGAGTTAATTGCCCGCATCCGTTATCATTCTAAGGCATACAATAATCTCAAAGCACTCACTACCGCAACTGCTACTGCCCAACTTCAAGCACAACAGTTAGAACATACCTTACGAGAATTACAAACTACCCAAGTTCAATTGGTTCAAACTGAGAAAATGTCTAGCTTGGGTAGGATGGTTGCAGGTTTAGCCCACGAAATTAATAATCCTGTTAATTTTATTCATGGCAATTTTAATCATCTTAATAACCATGTAAATTGTTTTTTAAATTTAATCGAACTATATCAAGCAAAATATCCTGAATCCTTACCTACATTGGAAGATGAGTATGGTGATTTTAACTTGGATTTTATCATCGATGATTTACCAAAAATTCTTTCATCTATGAAGATAGGAACCGATCGGATTCGTGACATTGTGCTGTCCCTCAGAAACTTTTCTCGACTCGATCAATCAGATAAAAAAGCTGTTAATATTCATGACGGTATTGAAAGTACTTTATTACTTTTAAATCATCGCCTACATCCTAAAATTGAAATTATTAAAAAATATGGAAATCTACCATTGGTTCAATGTTATCCAGCCCAACTAAACCAAGTATTCATGAATATTCTTAGTAATGGCATTGATGCTTTACTAGAGTTAGATAATCATCACCAAAAGCAAATTGTGATTAAGACTGAAGTAACTGAATTGGAAACAGTCATAATCACATTCAGAGATAATGGTAATGGAATAGATTCCGAGATCCAAAGTAAGATATTCGATCCTTTTTTTACAACCAAACCTATCAACAAAGGAACGGGATTAGGTTTAGCAATTAGCCATCAAATTATTGAGAAACATGATGGCAATATCCAGCTAAAGTCTGAACTTGGTTATGGAACGGAATTTGCAATTGAAATTCCAATAGCGTTACCCGTTAATCATAAAAGCAACACTTAACTCATCGGTTTTCTTGAATTGCCGTGGAGAAAGCGAACTTATTAGTCATTGGTACTAATGACTTCCACCAAAAATTATAAGTTAATAAATCTATAATTCTTATACGCGATCGCAATCCATAATTTATATCATCGAATCTAATGATGAACTATGAATCATTTGCTACAGCTTGCGTGCATGGGATAAGTGACGTTAGTGTTAAAAGAATTGTGCAAAGCAAAACTCTCATCCCAGAAGTCGAGTAGAAAGCTAGAATGGCAATTCCAAATAAAGAAGTCAAATCTAATACAGATATTTTAGATAATAGACGCACCCAAACTTGCATCCAAGTTCGCATTCCTAAAGACTTACATGAAGAACCAGTCATTTCACGACTGACTTCTCACTATGGTGTCACAGTAATTATTGCTGCGGCTCAAATAAGCGTAAATGTGCCAGAATGCAGCTGTTTCGACCTGGAACTGCGGGGAACTATTTCCCAGATTGAAAGTGCCCTAACTTACTTGGATGAACTAGATTTAGAAGTTTTGCACCAATCCAGCCCTGAAGAAGATGGGTGGTAAATCTTAGTTAGGAGTTAGGAGTTAGAAGTTAAAAAATTCATAGTTCATAACTCCTAACTTTTAACTCTTAACTTTGTTTAAGCCATTTGATTTTCAATCGCCCACCGCGCTAGTTCAGTGCGGTTGTGGAGATTAGTTTTGCCCAACATATTGGACACATGGCTTTCAACCGTGCGCTGACTAACATTTAGTTCTTCAGCAATTTCTCGGTTAGCTAAACCCCTAGCGACAAACTGGACTACTTTCAGTTCGGTTGGGGTTAATTGCACATCGAAGGGAACCTGGATACGGGAACCGTTTTCGCCTCCTTTAGCTTGGTGCTCTTTCCAACGGATAGTTTGTTTCAGTGAGGATTCAACTTGTGCTACGAGTTCTTCTGGTTCAAAGGGTTTGACCATATAAACATCAGCACCTTTATTCAGACCCTTAACTCGGTCTGCACTTTGTCCCTTAGCTGAAAGGAAAAGAACCGGAATCCAACTGGTGCGTTCGTTTTGCCGGACTTGTTCCACAAAAGTATATCCGTCCATTTCCGGCATCATCACGTCGCAGATAATCATGTCTGGAACATCTTGCTCTAAAATTTCCAGAGCTTCACGTCCATTTTCGGCGGTGATGACTTCGTATCCCCGGAATTCTAAGTAATCCTTCACCAGCAAGATGAGGTTAGGGTCATCATCAATCAATAGAAGTCGTTTGTGATCTTTCATGCTGGGCTCTTTCATAGCAGTGGCACTTGTCGCGCTTCGGTCCATCAAAGTCTTGAATATTTATCCTCTATGGTGGGTTATTTCGAGATATTGTCCTTTTTCCTACTTAACTTGCCTTTGCTGTCTCGAAACCTCAAAAATGCCGAGCACTTTCAAGAGACTAGTAGCTCGATAGCAAAAGTCCAGCAAGGATACGTATAGCAGTAGTATCTATAATGCGCTATTATATATCGCATTGAAAGTGGCGGGCGAAAAAACACTGATTAAATAATAATCCTTCTAACTCACAAGTAAGTATTGGCTTAAAGATGACCCTACCTCAAAACCAACCCGCACTTTCTTAAAGCTTACTGCTCTACCATATCCTTCGGTTGCCAAGCCTCGATGAGGTGTTCACAAGAAACTAGGGAAGTTTCTGGCAAAGGATGGTTTAAAAATGCATATTCTTCTACCACCTTATTGCCTATTAAGTGTTCTTGAACGATCCGCTCAATAACTTCCAATTTTGCTTGGCGATACCAGACACCATCAGGGTAAACCACTATTATGAGTCCAGAACAACAAACACGCAAGCAGTTGGCTTTAGTTCCATAGACGCATAAGGGATAATTCTGTTGCGGCTCATCAAGTTTTAACTCTTTAAGTCGCTCTTTTAAGTATTCCCTGGATTCCAGACTAGCTCGTTTTGAGCGGCAATTAGCAATTGTCTGGTCAGCGCAAATAAAAATGTGTCGCTGAATCTTTGCAAGTCCTAAACTTTCTACACAATTACTCAGGGGCTTATCTTCTAGAGATTTAGTGGATTTGGGGATTTGGTGGCTGGGCTGGATCACTGTATTGTTACTCATCAAGCGGCTCCCTGATTACAGTTCTATAACAATTTGCAAGGTTTGCAAATAAAGTTGACTGAGAAGGGAATGAGGTCTTGGGCATTGATAATTGGGAAAACTCTTCACTACTCCCAACTCCCGACTCCCTTTGACCATATAAAAATATACGTAACTTACAGGACAGAACCCGCAGAGTAAAAATAATTAGGCATTTATACTTAAGTACACCAACGCTCTCCTAGTTCGGGAACCCGTACTAAAGGAATTCTTGCCATTGGATGCCAATTTTCGGTAGATTAGCACTCAGGGGTTGAGAGTGCTAATCTCTGGAGAAAATAATTATGGCAGCCTTATCTTTAAGCGTTTCTACAGTTAAACCTTTGAGCGATCGCGTTTTCGTAAAAGTGAACGCCTCAGAGGAAAAGACCGCAGGTGGTCTGTATTTGCCCGATACTGCCAAGGAAAAGCCCCAGGTAGGGGAAGTAGTTGCCCTTGGCCCTGGCAAGCGTAACGACGACGGTAGCCGTCAGGAATTGGAAATTAAAGTCGGCGATAAAGTGCTGTACTCCAAGTACGCTGGCACTGATATCAAGCTCGGCACCGAAGAATATGTACTGCTTTCTGAAAAAGATATTTTAGCAGTAGTTATCTAATTGTCATTAGTCACTGGTCATTAGTCATTAGCCAATGACAAAAGACAAAAGACAAAAAACAAAAGACAAAAGACAAATGACAAAGGACAAATAATATGGCAAAGCGCATTATCTACAACGAAAACGCCCGTCGCGCCTTAGAACGAGGCATTGACATTTTAGCTGAGGCTGTAGCTGTTACCCTTGGCCCCAAAGGTCGTAACGTAGTTCTAGAAAAGAAATTTGGCGCACCGCAAATTGTTAATGACGGTGTAACGATCGCTAAAGAAATCGAATTAGAAGACCATATTGAAAACACTGGCGTAGCTTTGATTCGTCAAGCTGCTTCTAAGACCAACGATGCTGCTGGCGATGGCACCACCACTGCTACCGTTTTAGCACATGCGATCGTTAAAGAAGGCTTGCGGAACGTTGCAGCAGGTGCTAACGCGATTTCACTGAAGCGCGGGATTGATAAAGCTACTGCCTTCCTGGTAGAGAAAATCAAAGAACACGCCCGTCCGGTAGAAGATTCCAAAGCCATTGCCCAAGTTGGTGCGATCTCGGCTGGTAATGACGAAGAAGTTGGTCAGATGATTGCCCAAGCAATGGACAAGGTGGGCAAGGAAGGCGTAATTTCCCTAGAAGAAGGGAAATCTATGTTTACCGAGTTGGAAATCACCGAAGGGATGCGCTTTGACAAAGGCTACATCTCTCCCTATTTCGCCACCGATGCTGAACGGATGGAAGCGGTTTTTGATGAACCTTTCCTACTGCTGACCGATAAGAAAATCGCTTTGGTACAAGACTTGGTACCAGTGTTAGAGCAAGTAGCTCGTGCTGGTCGTCCTTTGGTAATTATCGCCGAAGATATTGAAAAAGAAGCTTTAGCAACCTTGGTAGTAAACCGTTTACGCGGTGTACTCAACGTGGCTGCTGTTAAAGCTCCTGGCTTTGGCGATCGCCGCAAAGCACTACTAGAAGACATCGCTGTTTTAACTGGTGGTCAACTAATCACCGAAGATGCTGGTTTGAAGCTAGATAACACCAAGCTGGATAGCCTGGGTAAGGCTCGCCGCGTCACCATTACCAAAGACAGCACCACAATTGTTGCCGAAGGTAACGAAGCTGCGGTTAAGGCTCGTGTCGAACAGATTCGTCGTCAAATCGACGAAACCGAATCTTCTTACGACAAAGAGAAACTACAAGAGCGTCTTGCTAAACTCTCTGGTGGTGTCGCTGTAGTGAAAGTAGGTGCAGCGACCGAAACCGAAATGAAAGACAAGAAATTGCGCCTAGAAGACGCAATCAACGCCACTAAAGCTGCTGTGGAAGAAGGTATTGTTCCTGGCGGTGGTACAACTCTGGCTCACCTTGCTCCTGAATTGGAAGTTTGGGCGAAGGAAAATCTTAAGGATGAAGAGTTGATTGGTGCTTTGATTGTCGTTCGCGCCTTACCTGCACCTCTGAAGCGAATTGCTGAAAACGCCGGTCAGAATGGTGCTGTAATCGCTGAACGCGTCAAAGAGAAAGAATTCAACGTTGGCTACAACGCTGCAACCAACGAATTTGTTGACTTGTTAGCTGCTGGTATTGTTGACCCTGCTAAAGTGACTCGTTCTGCTCTGCAAAACGCTGCTTCCATTGCTGGCATGGTGTTGACAACCGAATGTATTATAGTTGACAAGCCTGAACCTAAAGATGGCGCTCCTGCTGGCGCTGGTGCTGGCGGCGGAGACTTCGATTACTAATACTTTGTAGTTACATAAGTTGAAAAACAGCTGCTTCCCTTGTGGAGGTGGCTGTTTTTTTGTGTCAAAAGAAGAGGAAAAGGGTGAGTTACGACAACGCTTGTAAATATTTAGCTGAATAGTACCCTGCTGATTTTGTGCGTTGGTTACTTGGGGTAGAGGTGCAACAAATTGAAGTCTTAAAAACGGAACTCACGCTTGAACCAATTCGTGCGGATTCTGTGACATTTTTGCAAGCAGCTAACCAAATTTTGCACATTGAATTTCAAACTTTGGCGAAATCTAATCCGGCGCTTAATTTCCGAATGCTCGATTATTCTGTGAGGTTGAAGCGTCAATACCGTTGTGCTGTAGTGCAAGTGCTAATCTTTTTGCAAGAAACTACTAACGAAATTGCTTTTACCGAAGAATATCGGGACAATACGACGATTCACCAATATCAGGTTGTTCGTCTTTGGGAGCAAGATTCAACACTATTTTTAGTTAATCCGGCGCTGTTACCTTTAGCAAGTTTGACGCGAACTGACTTGCCACAAAATCTACTGGCACAAGTGGCTGAACAAGTCGCTACAATTCCAGATATGGAGGAGCGACAAAATATTGCGGGTTGTGTAGAAATTCTGGCGGGTTTGCGGTTTGAGAAGGATTTGGTTCGTCAATTTTTACGGGAGGATATTATGAAAGAGTCTGTAATTTATCAAGATATCGTTCAAAAGGAAGCGTTTAAATTGATTAGTCGTCTACTTAAACGGCGTTTTGGTGATATTGATGGATCATTAGTTGAGCAGGTTCGGAATTTATCCGCTGAACAGTTAGAGGATTTGGGAGAGGAACTGCTTGATTTTTCCGAAATTGCTGATTTGGTAGCTTGGTTAGAGCAGCAGTAATAAGCTTAATCAAATTGTGAAAGCTGCTGTTTTATGAAGCGGTTATTTTTATTTTATTTGTACCCTAAGTAGAAAAAGAAGTTAATTTAGAGGCAACTGTTTATAAAAGTAAAAATCTTTGCATCTATGTCACAGTTAACAGATGCTTTAGACAGAATTCTAAATTGGTTGCAGCAAAACAAACCTTCTTATGCTTATTCTCTGCAACCAGGATTGGCTTATGAAGAAATTGAAGAAAAAGTTAAAAACTTGCCCTTTCGCTTGCCAAGAGAAGTTTATGAACGTTACCAATGGCGGAATGGCATGATTGATGAGGATAGTGAGTTTTTCTATTATTACCGATTTCTTCCATTAGAAGAAGCATTACAGGTAGAGAAAGTAGTATCAGAAAATTTTGGTTTATCATTGCCATTTGGATGGTTTCCTATCTTTGATTTTGAAAAGGAAGGTTTTGCTGTTATAGGTGCTGAAAAGAATACAGACAGTTCGCCTGTACTTAATACTTATCTTAGTGATGATATCCGGTATACCAATTTAACTAATATGATACAGTGTATAGCAGAGTGCTATGAAACAAATGCTTATTACATAGATGAAAGCGGTCGTTTGGAACAAGACAATAAACTAGCAAAAACAATCCTACGAAAGTATGAACCGGAATTAAATTATATTGGAGAAGCGAGGTTTGAAGTAATTAATAATTCTGATGGCTCTCAGGTTATGACTAAGTATCATCCAGACAATATAATTTTAGAAACTCGAATTATTGATGCGAAAGGAAATACAAAGGAATTAAGCAGTTACTTTCAAGGTAAAGTTTTGCGTAGGATGACATCTAGCTATAAGATGGAAGGTTTTTATAGTTATATACGTGATGAAAATTGGTTGAATGACCACGAGAGAAATGAAAAATTTGAAGTAGAGTATCAATATAAGTGTGTCATGACTAAAATAGAGCGCCGATACATCAATGGAGTTCTTAAACAAGAAATTATACATCCTGATAAACCACGCGATCGCACATTTTTAATCTTTACATTCTTAATTGTTCCTCTCATTCGCATTCTTAGCTTCTTGCTAGTTATATTCTCTTCACCTAAAAAACATAAGCAAAGTTAAGCTAGAGGCAACTGTTTATAAAAGTAAAAATCTCTGCATCTATGTCACTGTTAACAGATGCTTTAGACAGAATTATAAATTGGTTCCAGCAAAACAAACCCTCTTATGCTTTTTCTCTGCAACCAGGATTAGCTTATGAAGAAATTGAAGAAAAAGTTAAAAACTTGCCCTTTACCTTGCCAAGAGAAGTTTATGAACTTTACCAATGGCGGAATGGTATGCGTAGATGTAAAGGAGAAAAAATAGCGCAGTTTTTTCATGGATACACTTTTCTTTCCCTAGAAGATGCAATTGATGAATACAACCAGCTAATAGGGTTGTGTGATGATCCTGAATTTGATTATGAGTGGGATAAAGATTTAAATGAAGAATTAGCTGAAATGGTTGATATGACAAATGGATTTATTATTCCAGAACTAAATAAAGAAGAAAATGAATTACAAGTAGAAATTGTTAATGCTGATATTTGGAAATCAGATTGGGTTCCTATTTTTTATCATGACCCTAAGTCATATATAATTGTTACTTGTAAAGATAAATATTTTGCATTTATTTCAGAAATATATCTACAATCAATTGAAGATGGAGAACAAAAAACTATTTTTAATAGCCTCACAAATATGATGTTAGATATAGCAGAACGCTGTGATACAAGTAAATAAAATAGGGTTACTTTCAGAATTAAACTAGATTTCATGACTCCCTGCGGCTTGACGATGAAAAACAAAGCCAAAGGTTTTTAAGATTTTGATAATTTGTCTGTAGCTAAACCCAGCTAGCCGTCCCATGAATTAACTACTGACCTACAATTAAAGGATAGTTAAATTGTTCAGCTATTGGCTGCAAATAATTTAGTTTTTGATTCTGAGATTGTGCTTCTAATAACTTACTCGCTACATCACGGGCAATTTCTAAAGTTTCAGCAACAGTCCGTCCTTGAGCTACTAAACCTTGAAGCTCATCAGATATTGCTAAATAAACGCCTTCAGGTAATTTCTCAATGTGGATGTTTAGCAATCTTTCCATTCTTGTATGTAGATATTACTGTTTGGAGCGGTTTAATTGTTATGATATCGCTTTTCTGAATTACAGCGATCGCACAATCTTCTAGCTTCAGAGGATGTTTTAAAAGTCTCCTTGTCACTATCAAAAGTTATAAATACTTCTAAGTCCCCCTTTTTAAGTATAAAAAAATATCCCCTACCTCAGATTCAAAAAGCAGGGGTTTTGTTAAAGCTATTTAACTGAAACGGCATCAACATCAATAGTGCTTGCAGTGGTAGTAGAAGCTTCAGTAGTATTAGGTGCTTCAGTGCCTAGATCGCCCTTACGAGCTTTCCAGCCTTCAATCACCAGTCCAGACACTTCACTAACTAGCAGAGTCAAAAGGAAAACATCATCAATCTGTCCCGCAACGGGTATAAAATCTGGGAGAATATCAATTGGACTGACCAAATAGACTAGCGTTCCTAAAATTACCCACCAACGGTACTTCGGGTTACGAAGCACATTGCGATACCAGGTGTAAAGTGATTGGATTGAAAATTTCATATTTTTAACCTCCAGTTATCTTTAATTTTGACAAATTATCCTAAAAACTCCCGGTGGGAATAACCGTCCTAGTTAGTCTGGATGACGCTACTCGTAATTTTCCACCAAATACCTACTCTGTAATTATCCACAAGAGTATAGGATTGCAAGGGTTTCATTGATTCGGACTGTAAATTTTATTTTTGCTGTGCTGTAGTAGTAATTCCCTAACAACAAATAAATTGTATAGATGTTGATTGTTTATTTTATAGGGGAATCCTTTACAGCGTTAGAAAACAGGGTAGAAGAACGCACCGCCGAACTCAAAAGCGCTTTGAGTGAATTGCAGCACACTCAAGCACAAATGGTTCAAAGTGAAAAAATGTCTAGTCTGGGTCAACTGGTGGCAGGTGTGGCATATAAAATCAACAACCCGATGAACTTTGTTCATGGCAATATTACCTACCTACAATTGCCTACCCAGCACTAGGTTTGTCAACCAGTCTGAGTCAAATACGCCATGCTTACAGTGTCTTTTTAGCTTTTCGATAAATTTATATTTTGGAAGTCCCTCATTTTGCATTAATCTCTAGAATTAAAATGCTTTAGCACATTTGCTCTAGTTATGGAGGGAGGAAACTTAAACAGTGGATATTTTAGATTTATTTTATAAGGGCGGGCCAGCGATGTGGCCTTTGCTTGTCCTATCGGTTCTGGCTTTTAGTGTGATTTTTGAGCGTCTGTGGTTCTGGCTGCGAATTTTGACTCAGGAAAAGCAAATAGTCGATCGCATTCTGGATGCTGCTCAGGATAATTGGCAAGCAGCTGCGGACATTGCCAAACAAGCAAGTCATCAACCTGTCGGACGTTTTCTCTATGCCCCCTTACGTTTTCCAAAAACTGATGTGGAAACCTTTCGATTAGCACTTGAGGCTACAGCAGAAGATGAATTGGCTGGAATGCGGCGGGGTGAAAAGCTTTTAGAAGCCGTGATTGCCCTCGCGCCCCTGCTGGGATTATTGGGTACTGTTTTGGGTCTAATCCATTCTCTTCGCGCAATTCGGATTGGCGATTTGGGAACTGAATCGACAGCTGGGGTAACTACTGGTATTGGTGAATCCTTAATTAGTACGGCAACAGGGCTAATAGTTGCCATTATTAGTTTGGTATTCTATCGCCTATTTCAAAGTTTTGTAGTTAACCAAATCAAAGTTTTTCGGAAGGCAGGGAATGAAATGGAATTACTCTACCGCCAATCCCCCCCTGATTTTAGTAATAGTACATCAGCAATTGTGCGGGAAAATTTTACTCCACCCCGTAAGCCAGGAAAGACTAGGTTGCCTGAACCTCCTGAACCACCTAATGCAGCTAATTAGTCCAGCAAGAATTCAACCCGAAAACCAGACGTTTAAATTGAGAAAATGAAAGTTAATCTACATACCCCAATTGAAGAAGTCCAAATCCAAATCATTCCTTTAATTGATGTTGTTTTTTGTATACTGATATTTTTTTTATTAGCGGCATTACAATTTACGCGGCAACAGGAAATAAATGTTGATTTGCCCAAAGCCAGCCCTAGTACAGTATCTGGAATAACATCACAGGGTGGAAGTTTGATTGTAACTATCGATGCCGTCGGCAATACTTACATAGAAAAACAGCCTGTAAAACGCGACGATTTGGGAGCGAGGTTAAAACAGTATCTCCAAGCAAACCCCAGTGCTATTGTGGTGCTGAATGCTTCGCGAACAGCAACTTATAATGATGTGATTGAGACATTGGATTTGTTACGGCAAGTAGGAGGCGATCGCGTTTCTTTGGGAATTATTCCTGGCCCATCTCAACTACCCACAAACTCACTCAACCAGCCTAATATTCCCTCTTTCCCAATCAATCCTGGTACAGGAACAGTTCCAGGCATCAATCCTGAAGGCAATCTTAGCCCTAAATTTCCTTTAGCACCTAATTCTGTACCCTTACCTGGCCTAAGTCAGCCTCCAACTGGACAAGGTATCAGTCCTATCAATCCTGGTATTTCCAACCCACCAGCATCCAAAGTGCCTGTAGCACCCAAACAAACCCAACCTCCTCTGAAAAGATGAAATAGGAAGTATGGGGGATTGGGCACAAAAGGCAGAGGAGCAGTTCTTGCTGGGTGCAAGGGGAAGAATTAAAAATTACTTTTTTCCCTTCTGCCCCCTGTTTCCTTGCTCTCCTGCTTCTTCCTTATTCCCTCTGAAGCTTTTTCTCAATCCTAAAGATATCTAAAACAAAATTCGGTTAGCGATCAAACTTCTGCTAATTTACAAATAATTGGTTGAGCTTTAAAGATTTTTACACCGATAAACTGAAGTAATTTATCACCAATTGCCATTCACGTTTCAGGGATTGTGGCATGAATATCGTTACGCTTTTAATTGTTTGGCTAGTAACAGCTATCAGCCTGTTGATAATTAGTAAATTACCTTTAGGAGTTGAAATTGATACTCCTGGTAAAGCCTTCCTTTCTGCCGCAGTGCTTGGTATCGTGACGGCAATAGTCAGACCGATTTTAAGCCTCATTTTTGCAGTCCCCAATTTACTCACATTGGACTTACTATCAAGCATTTTCACATTTATGATTGCCGTAGTTTGTTTTAGTATTGCTGCTTGGTTAGTAGAGGGCTTTCGCTTACGTTATGGGATTTGGAGTGCTGTTATTGGGGCATTTACGCTGACTATAATTAACAGCTTAATCTACAAATTATTGGGTGTTTAAAATTAATAGCGAGGAGTTAATAGTTAGGAGTTATTAAGAACTGATCGCTCCTAACTCCTCACTCCTAACTATTCGTTGGAACTTGGGGGAGCAACGGGGGTAGCTGATTGTTGTTTACGTTGTTCGCGTTTTTTGCGATCGGCTGAGAGCATATCTGCCATCACCACTAGGGCTTGCGCCATCTTGTCTAGGTTAGAACGGTATAACTCCAAATCCTTGTTGAGTTTATCATCAGATACGTGCAAGCCAGCCGCGATCGCTTTTAACGCCTCGGTGAGTTGCTTTTCATCTTTGACTAATTCAGGATCTGACTGTTCCAATAACGAAAATACACCAATTGCGAACAAACGGCTGTATTTAAAGTTAGGATTATTGGCGATCGCTTGCAGTTGTGTTTGCAAGTCAGCATCTCGATCTAAGTAAGTAGTTTGGCCTAGCCACCCAATTAAATCTTTAACTGGCAAACCTTTAGCTACAGCTTGCAATCTTTCCGCATCCTGTCGATAGTGTTGCGGATCTTGTTCTATAGCCCGACATAGGGCATTAAAAATCGATTCTTGATCTCGTTCTGGTTGATAGCCTTGCATGAAGCGGTCAAAAGTCGTGACGACGCCCAAGGCATAAATTGGATTGTAGCTAAAATCGATATTTACTGAAAGTAGATGCATTTCTACCATCAATTCTTCTACCACCCGACGATAAATAGTGTTAATCGGACGGGTGTGAAGATTGTAAAAAGTTCGTTTTGTATCAGAGACAGTACGGACGTTATTCACAAAGAAAATGTTAAGGGCGACGTATCTTTATTTTCACGCTTAAAGGCTACTTTGCCAAGTTTAGCTTTTGACTGGTGAGGGTTTCATTTACAATATAAACAAATCAAAAGTATTTTATAAGCTAGTAGCCATAGGGGATAAGACCCTTTCCTCTAAAAAAACTAGCCAAAAATTTTTATCTATAATGATTTATTTATCGCATTTATGAACTTCTCGCCACAGTTAATTGCTTTAGGTGAGTACCTAGCAGGTGAATTTGATAATCAGGAACAAGCCATAGGGGAACCAGTTTGGTATGTCCATCTCCGAATGTGGCAAAGACCAGTGAATTTGTTCACAGAAGATAGCATCACCCTGTTTGCCGAACAAGCTAACGCGATTAACCTAGATAAACCTTACCGCCAGAGAATTATGCGGTTGCGTCAGGGTAGCAACTCTCACACATCTCTGGAAGTACAATATTACATGCCTCAAAATCCAGATGCATTAAGAGGTGCAGGCAATAACCCTGCTCTCTTAAACACACTGACATCCGAACAATTAGATTTACTACCAGGTTGTATCCTAACAGTAGCTCAGGAAACACTAGCTGGCGATCGCTATAAGTTTACCGCTACCCCAAAACCAGAGAGTCGTTGCAGCTTTACCTATCTTGGCAATAGCGCCTATGTTTCCTTGGGTTTTGAAGCTACTGCGGCGGAATTTCACAGCTATGACAAAGGAATCGATCCAGCAACTGGAAAAGCAACTTGGGGAGCGATTATGGGCCCTTATCGCTACACCAAGCGAAATCAGTATAAAATAAGATAAACTTATGCTTCATAAGTTACGAGTTATGAAGTTTCAATTAACTCCTCACTCTTAACTCCTAACCCTTTTTTAGCTAGCGATGCTACGAGGTACGCCTTCTAGAGCTTCCTCTTCTGTTTCAAAGATTTCAAAGACAGTATCCATCATCGTCACTTCAAACACGAGTTTGGCTTCTGGATGTACATTGCAAATGCGGAAACTGCCCTTGACTTTATCAGCATCGCGCATCCCCGCTACCAAAGACGTTAGACCAGAACTATCAATAAAATTTACCTGAGCCAGATTTACAACTACATGGCGGCTGAGTTTAGAAATACACTCTTGTAATTTCAGGCGAAATTGCCAAGCGGTGGTAATGTCTAGGCGACCTGCTGGTGTCAGGACAATAACGGTATTTCCGTCTTGGGTTGTATAAGTTTTTTGGTCTATCTGAATCACTAAAGCCCTCCCCGTGGCATTCCTTTTAAGATTAGCTAGTTACACAGAATTGTCTAATGCTGTCACTTGAGATTAACAAGCCATAGCTAAAATTGTCACCTTTTTCTGCTAAGTGCTTAACTTTAGTAGTTTAACTCACTAAAACAGTACTGAGTAGCAATTAAAAATGGGGGAGTGGGGAGTGGGGGAGATAGGGAAGAACTCCTAACTCCTAACTCCTAACTCAGCACTATTAACTGGGTGTCCAGTTGATCCAATCTTGAGGCTTGAGGAAGGTTTCATACAACTCGGCTTCAGGGGTATTGGGTTCCGGTTGATAGCCATATTCCCAGCGCACTAAGGGTGGTAGGGACATGAGAATTGATTCGGTACGTCCGTTGGTTTGCAGACCAAAAATAGTACCTCTGTCATAAACCAAGTTAAATTCTACATACCGTCCCCGGCGGTAGAGTTGAAAATTCCGTTGGCGATCGCCATACTCTATCCCATGTCGCCGTTCTACAATGGGTACGTATGCTGGTAAAAATGCTCTGCCACAGTCTTGGACAAAGGCAAACAAATCTTCCCAATTACGGGTTTCTGGGGTTCCCACCTGATTGCTATGCATAGCCGCGTCTCCATTGGGATTTGGCCCGCGATATAAAGCACCTTGGCCATCTTGGTAATCAAAAAATAGACCACCTACACCTCGTGTCTCATCACGATGCTTGAGGTAGAAATATTCATCGCACCAGCGCTTAAACACCGAGTAATAGTCTGGGTGGTGTTTGTCACAAGCCTGTTTTAATGTTTTGTGTAGATGTGCCGCATCTTCAGCAAAAGGGTAATAAGGTGTCAAGTCAAGACCACCACCAAACCACCAAACTGGCCCCGCTTCAAAGTAGCGATAATTTAAATGAACTGTCGGCACGTAAGGATTATGTGGGTGTAACACCATTGAAGTTCCCGTGGCATAAAAGCCATGTCCTGCGGCTTCAGGGCGTTGGGCTAAAATTGAGGCTGGCAAATGGGAACCCCAAACTTCAGAAAAATTCACACCTGCTTGTTCAAATATTGCACCTTCTCGCAGCACGCGCGATCGCCCTCCACCCCCTTCAGGACGTTCCCAACTATCTTCATGAAACTTAGCCACACCATCTAGTTTTGCCAAAGATTCGGTAATTTCGTCTTGCAGTTGTTTCATAAACTGACTGACTCTAGTCTGAGCGTCAGGTGCTGGCAAGGACTTGGATGATTCTGCTGCTAGAGTTGGTGTTTGCGAGTTGGTCAACATAGATTCCCAAACCTAAATTACAATTTCCAGAAAGCCACAAATTTCTTATCTTAAAATTTGGGGGAAACACGCGCCAACAATCAAGCTCTATTTGCCCAACCCGCTTTTTTCTTACTGGTTAAGCATTTATACGATTGATAGGCATCACTAGAGTTATTTTCCCTCAAATGCGTATAGGCTTGTATATTGACTGAGTTTTTTTTGTTAATTTTTACTATTTCGCTCATTTGGCATTCCAAGAACTGAGCGTAGTTGCCCACAATACCAGAGTTACCAGAAAGTGTCTAGAGAGGGGGAGGATTAGGAAAATGCAAGATTGGTTATCCAAATTCATCCACCGCAAACGTCGTCGGTTTTGCGCTTCTCTGGTGCGGACGTATCGAGAGATAAGTTCTGCTTCTGTAGATGAATTGTGGCAAAAAGTCGCTGACTTAACAGATGTTTCTTGGCATCCACTACTTAAGAGTACTAACGTACCCTACGGATTAGTACCCAAACCAGGATTGATTTTTCACGCAGTAACGCGCTTTTCACCGATTCCTATCCGTATCTTTGTGGAGCGCGTCAATCCTAAAGAGATGCTGAGTATCCGAGTGCTAGCGATTCCTGGGATAGAGGAACGGATAACTTATCAAGTAGAATCAACGGTTTGTGGTACTTGTTTGTCTTATTCTGTAACACTACGCGGATGGTTATCACCCTTAATTTGGTCTTTATCCCGTCCTTATGTAGACCGCGTAGCACGGTCTTTAATCGAGGCAGTCGAAAAGACGGCATTGCCAACGGTATCTAGTAAGAAAAAATCCATTAATGACAGTTGTTTTGATTTTTAGGCAAGGGGGATAAGGGAGACAAGAGGGACAAGGAGAATTAACCCATGTCCAATAGTTCTCTACAAGATACTGCGCCAACAACTTCTCGACGAGACGCTATGCCAATGCTCAGTACAAGTGTCGAATTCCCAATGCCCAATTCCCAATGCCCAAAGAAAGTTAAGATTCTATATAGGTAATAATGCCATTTACTAAATTTTATTACGGCATTGACAGTGAAACCACTAAGCTGACCTTACTTAAGAAAGTATCCAGTTGATAACTAAGTTCGCCACAAGTGTATTTATTCATTTTGAATTTTGAATTTTTATGTACGATGTCCTCGATTCTCGCTCTGTCTTAGAAATTTTGCGACCAGTGGAAGATCCAGAACTCCGCAAAAGTCTGGTGGAACTGAATATGATTCGTAACGTCAAAATTGACGATGGTAAGGTTAGTTTCACTTTGGTGTTGACCACTCCTGCTTGTCCTTTACGTGAATTTATCGTTGAAGACTGTCAGAAAGCTGTCAAAAAGCTACCAGGTGTTACAGATGTCAGTATAGAAGTAACCGCAGAAACACCGCAACAAAAAAGTTTGCCAGACCGCACTGGTATTTCTGGTGTCAAAAATATTATTGCTGTTTCCAGTGGTAAAGGTGGTGTTGGTAAAAGTACGGTGGCGGTAAATGTTGCAGTGGCTCTAGCTCAAACTGGGGCGAAAGTCGGTTTGTTAGATGCTGATATTTACGGCCCCAATGACCCCACCATGCTGGGTCTGGCTGATGCTCAAATTACTGTGCGTTCCACTGAAACAGGTGATATCCTAGAACCTGCTTTTAATCACGGTGTCAAATTAGTATCAATGGGCTTTTTGATTGACCGAGATCAACCAGTAATTTGGCGGGGGCCTATGCTCAATGGTGTAATTCGCCAGTTTCTTTATCAAGTGCAATGGGGAGAATTAGATTATTTAATTGTAGATATGCCACCGGGAACCGGAGATGCTCAGTTAACTTTGACTCAAGCAGTGCCAATGGCAGGGGCGGTAATTGTCACCACACCGCAAAATGTAGCCCTGTTAGATTCTCGCAAGGGATTGCGGATGTTCCAGCAGATGAATGTCCCGGTATTGGGAATTGTGGAAAATATGAGCTATTTTATCCCCCCCGACCAACCTGATAAGCAATATGACATCTTTGGTTCTGGTGGTGGCTCTAAAACAGCCACCGAATTAGGAGTGCCACTGTTGGGGTGCGTACCACTAGAAATTTCCACACGAGTTGGTGGTGACAGTGGTGTGCCGATAGTTGTTGGCGATCCAGATTCAGCTTCGGCAAAAGCATTAACCGCGATCGCTCTTACCATTGCTGGTAAAGTATCAGTTGCTGCCCTAACATAATTATAAATTTTAATTTCTATCTACTTCCTGGGCTATAGCTTGGGAATACTAAGGATTGGGTATTAGGGAGTGGGGAAGTAGGGGAAGGATAACTGTTGATTTTTTCCCAATTCCCAATTCCCAATGCCCAATGCCCAATCCCAACAATTAAAGCTAACGTCTAAATTGACACAATGTTGTTAAAACGATCGCTCCCCAAAATTCGCTGGAAGTCTTGGGTTAAGCCCTGGCAGCATGTAGATTGGCTCCTATTTTGTTTGCCAGTTGCTATCAGTATCTTTGGTGGCACCATGATTCTCAGTACAGAACTGAAGCAGCCAGTAACGGACTGGTGGTGGCACTGGATGGTAGCTGGTATCGGCGTGCTTATAGCCCTATTTTTATCTCGCATCCGTTACGAACTCTTGATGCAGTGGCACTGGTTAACATACTCACTAACGAATTTCAGCTTAATTGCTGTGATGATTGCTGGTACTAGTGCTAAAGGGGCACAAAGGTGGATTAGTATCGCCGGCTTTAACGTACAACCCTCAGAATTTGCCAAAATCGGCATGATTATCACCTTAGCGGCTTTGCTACACAGGCAGACTGCTTCTAGCCTCGAAGGTGTTTTCCGCGTTCTGGCAATCACTGCCATCCCTTGGGGATTAGTATTTTTGCAGCCAGATTTAGCAACATCACTGGTCTTTGGTGCGATCGTCTTAGGAATGCTTTACTGGGCAAATGCTAACCCAGGCTGGTTAATTCTGATGATTTCTCCTGTGGTTGCTGCCATTTTGTTTAGTATATCTTGGCCTTTCTCAGAGCCGATAGTTTTATTCAAAGAACTATCTTTTGGCCCATTAGGGCTAATTTGGTCTGCTGCGATGGCTATTGTGGGCTGGCAAACTCTGCCCTGGCGGAGATTTGGTTTTGGTGCTATCAGTGCATGGACTCTCAATATATTCGGTGGCGAATTAGGAGTCTTCGCTTGGAACCATATTTTAAAACCATACCAAAAAGATCGGCTAACTGTATTCATGGATCCCGATCACGATCCACTTGGTGCTGGATATCACTTAATCCAATCTCGTATTGCCATTGGTGCTGGTGAAATTTGGGGATGGGGTTTGTTCAAGGGGCCAATGACACAACTAAATTTCGTACCTGAACAGCATACAGACTTTATTTTCTCCGCAGTGGGGGAAGAATTCGGTTTTGTTGGTTGTTTGTTAGTGCTGTTTGTCTTCGGCTTAATTTGCCTCCGTCTACTGCATGTCGCCCAAACCGCCAAAGACAACTTTGGTTCTTTGTTGGCTATTGGCGTTTTATCCATGATCGTGTTTCAAGTGATTGTGAACGTTGGCATGACTGTAGGTTTAGCGCCTGTGGCCGGAATTCCCCTACCCTGGATGAGTTATGGGCGTTCTGCTATGCTGACTAACTTCATTTCCTTGGGAATCGTAGAATCGGTAGCAAATTTTCGCCAAAAGCAGAAGTATTATTGATTCGTCATTAGTCATTTGTCCAAAGTCCAATTGCTAATGACAAATGACTATTAAGAAGTATTAAGCTATTAAAAGGAAACAAGCGAGGCTAAAAACATGATTCTGCCTGGAGCAACTGTTCGCGTCAAAAATCCCGCAGATACCTACTATCGCTACGAAGGACTCGTGCAACGACTGACTGATGGCAAAGTAGCCGTATTATTTGAAGGTGGTAACTGGGATAAATTAGTTACCTTTCGCCTGAGTGAATTAGAACTCGTAGAGACCATAGCCGGACGGAAAAAAGCCAAATAAGATTAGTCATTTGTCCTTTGTCCTTTGTCCTTTGTCCTTTGGCAAAAAATAATGACTAATGACCCTTACGGGTGACGCTCGTGCCTCGCTAACGCCAGTCACTCATGGGGGAAACCCCCTTGGCGCTAGCCTCTCCCTTTGGGAGAAGACCGCAGTGGCTGGCTCACCAATGATTAATGACTAAATTACCATGCGCCTCCCTTTACCACAGTTTGCCACTGGCGATCGCCATCCCAACCACATTGCGGAGGTGATTGAGACTACTAGTACAGAATTTTTAGCTCAGTGTTTAGAGCCAGAAGATTTGAGCTTTCCCTCCATGCCACCCTTTGGTAGTTGGGTTTGTTCTGTGGATGAAGAATCTGGCAATCAAGTTTATGGAATAGTATATTATGCTACAACTGCGCCCATAGATTCAGTCCACAGAGCTAGGGCTTTGGGGTTGTCATTGCAAGACTTACGCGAGGAACAACCACAGATATTTGCCATGCTGAGAACAGAATTTCGATCTGCGATCGTGGGATTTGAGGAGTCTTCCCAGAATCGAGGTTATAACCAAAGAATATATCAATATCTACCACCCCGTCCCCCGCAAATTCATCAAGCTGTTTATCGGTGTGAACCAGAAGCGATCGTTAAATTTACTGAAGAACTAGATTTTTTGCGGACACTACTTTGTATTAACGGTGCGCCAGTCGAGTCTTTAACCGCAGCTGCCATTCGAGATGTATACCAGTTACGCAAAGCTGACCGAGAATGGCTCATTAAAGCTGCACGTAATCTAAGCGTGCTACTTAAAGATGACTACGATCGCTTGCGGTTTATTTTAAGTCAAATCCATCCGTAGGTAGTTAGTTCTTGGACAATTGCCTAGTTAGGGTAAGTTATTAATATTTTTATTGATTTTTCGTCAGGTGGCTTCTGCATTGATTTATATCATCAGGCGATCGCCCCCAAGGTAATCGCAATTTTACCATAGCTCCTTCAATTCCTACCTATGGAACTCATCTCACAAGTTCTTGTTCTGGAACCAACTTCCCAAGTTCTTGGCAAGGAACCAATTGTTCCTTTTGCTATTTTGCTGGTGGTTATTTTAGTTATACCCATCATGTTTGAGCAGCTAAGATTACCAGGATTAGTGGGTTTGGTTTTCTCAGGGCTAGTACTTGGGCCTTCCGGCTGGAATTTATTTCAATCTGACTCGCCGATGATTAACCTGCTATCAGACATTGGGTTAATTTATTTGCTGTTTGTCGCAGGACTAGAAGTCGATCTAGAAAAGTTTCGTCGGCAAAAAAGTCGTGCCTTTGGATTTGCTAGCCTGACTTTTAGTGTCCCCCTAGTAATGGGAACCTTAGTTGGGCTGATTTTAGACTATAGCTGGAATACTTCCATCTTAATTGGCTCCTTATTCGCTTCCTATACCCTTTTGGCATATCCGATAATCAGCCGTTTGGGAGTGGTAAACAACGAAGCTGTTACTGTGACTATTGGAGCTAAGATTTTTACAGATGTTGGCTCAGTGCTAATCTTAGCCGTTTGTGTAGGTGTTGCTCATGCTGGAGCATTCAGCTTTGCTAAACTACTTACCTTGTCGGGTTGGTTAATTATTTACTCTGTTGCTGTTGTGACAGGTTTTGATTGGGCAGGTAAGGAGTTTTTCAAGCGGTCTGGAGATGACGAAGGAAACAAGTTTTTATTTGTGTTGCTTTCTGTGTTTCTGGCAGCAGTGGGCGCTCAATTAATTGGGATAGAAAAAATTGTTGGTGCTTTTTTAGCGGGTTTGGCAGTAAATGAAGCGGTGGGTGAAGGCCCAGTCAAAGAAAAGGTGGTATTTATTGGCAGTGTGCTGTTTATTCCCATTTTCTTTGTTGACCTTGGCTTACTGATCGATTTACCCACCTTTGCTAACAACCTAGACACACTCAAGTTAACGCTGTTGATGATAGTCGGTTTGATTGTCAGTAAATTGATTGCAGCTTTGTTGACAAAACTAGTTTACCGCTACAAGTGGCAAGAAACGCTAACCATTTGGTCGCTATCACTTCCCCAGGTTGGTACAACTTTAGCAGCTACCTTAGTGGGATATCAGGCTGGATTGCTGCCACTAGAAGTATTACACAGTGTTATTGTCTTAATGGTTGTCACATCAACCTTGGGGCCGTTGATGACCAGTCGAATCGCTGTTGGTTTGAATTCCTTACCAGGCGAAGATTCAGCACCATCTCTACCTGACCAGAATGCACCAGAGATAGGTAGTGCTTTTACTATAGTCGTACCTGTCTATAATCCTCATACCGAACAGCATTTGATTGAAATGGCGGTCTTATTAGCGCGTCAATCTCAGGGGAAAATTATACCGCTTGCGATCGCTACTGCTGCTGCTCAGATGGATGCACCACAGTTAGAAGCGTCTCTACAACGCAGTGAGCAGTTATTGACCAAAGCCACGGCACACAGTCGAGTATTAGGCGTGGCCGCAGAACCAATGCTGCGAATTGATGATGCCTTTGCTCAAGGAATTAGCCGGGCTGCCCGCGAACAAAAGGCTAATTTAATTGTCATGGGTTGGGGAAAACGGACTGGATTACGAGCGCGTTTATTTGGGAATGTGATTGATGGTGTGCTTTGGGCATCCCATTGTCCAGTCGCAGTGACACGTCTAGTAGAATCACCGAAAAAAATTCAGCGCATCTTAGTACCAGTAGAAAATTTAACAGCACCGACATTACAGCCTGTACAATTTGCCCAAATGCTGGCAGAGGCAAATCAGAGTCACATTACTGTGCTAAATGTGTGCGATCGCCGCACCAGTTCCAGTAAAATTGCCTGGAGGCGATCGCATCTCTCCTTAATGGTATCTAATTTAGCTTTGGCTAATGCTCCAGAAATTCAAATTATCGCTCATGAAAATGTTGCCCAAGCAATTTTGCAGGCTGCACGATTATATGATTTAGTCGTTTTACCTTTTATCCGTAATCGTACTAGTCCTGGAGGGTTAGCTGTTAGCGATGTTACAACCCAGTTAGCCAGACAACTCACCTGCTCCATTGTCATACTTGGAGAACCGCAGCGCACTCAAAGCAAAAACATAGCGATCTCTAACACGGTTACTAGCATTACATCTGCTGTATGATATGGGGCAGATTTTAGTCTATCTGAGTGAACTGGGGCTGGCAATCCGCATTTACAAAAAGCTTTGTAACAAATGAATCGACTGTAGGAATATACAGATATCCCTACAGTCGATTCTCTGCTGCTTCCAGATGAGAACACCAGTAACCATAAAAACATTTTATGTTATTGAAGATTTGATGAACTTTGAGTCGAAGACTGACAATATTGAGAGTAAGTTTGTTATTTTGCTAGTTAAATTGTTAAAGAAGCGGGTAAAAACATCACAAAGTTATAAATGGAGAAAAATAGATAAATTCAACAATACTTTTTGATTAAACTCGTTCTTTTTTCAGTTCTGTATTTTTGTCCCCAAGCTGGGTAATCTAAAAGTAAGTGCAATAGCTACTGAAAATATTTGTAAGTAACTGGGAAACTATGAGAATTTTGGTGACGGGCGGTGCTGGGTTTATTGGTTCCCATCTCATCGACCGATTAATGACCGAGGGGCATGAATTAATATGCTTGGATAACTTTTACACTGGTCATAAACGTAACATCCTTAAATGGTTAGGTCATCCGTACTTTGAACTGATTCGTCACGATATTACCGAACCAATTCGGTTAGAGGTGGATCAAATTTATCATTTGGCTTGTCCAGCTTCACCAGTCCATTACCAGTACAACCCAGTTAAAACCGTTAAAACTAACGTCATGGGAACCCTGAATATGTTAGGGCTGGCTAAACGTGTAAAAGCTAGATTTTTCTTGGCTTCAACTAGTGAAGTATACGGAGATCCTGAAGTTCATCCCCAACCTGAAGAGTATAGGGGTAGCGTCAATCCCATTGGGATCCGTTCATGCTACGACGAAGGTAAAAGAATTGCTGAGACTTTAGCATTTGATTACTACAGACAAAATAAAGTTGATATTCGAGTTGTTCGGATATTTAACACCTACGGCCCAAGAATGTTAGAAAACGATGGTCGGGTGGTGAGCAACTTTATAGTTCAAGCCTTGCGGGGTAATCCTTTAACCGTGTACGGGGATGGTTCGCAAACTCGTAGTTTTTGCTACGTTTCCGATTTGGTAGAAGGATTCATCCGCCTGATGAATAGCGACTATATTGGCCCAGTAAATTTGGGTAATCCTGGTGAATACACGATTTTACAATTGGCCCAAGCTGTGCAAAATATGATCGACCCGGATGCAAAGATTAAATTCGAGGCATTACCTTCGGACGATCCCCGCCGTCGCCAGCCTGATATCACCAAGGCAAAAACTTGGTTAAATTGGGAACCTACCATTCCTCTGCAAGAGGGGTTAAAACTGACAATAGAAGATTTCCGCGATCGCATTCAAGGCGATGGCAATAATTCAACCAACTAAGTAGCGCCTAACATCGCGCTGAATTTTCATGCAAACTCACCCGCTCAGTAGCTGGTATGCTTAGTGGCTGAGTTTACTAACAGTGTGTTAAGTGTCATATTGGCAACTTATTTTTGAAGACTACACCCAAAAAAGTTAGGGAGTTAAAGAATGCGTGTTTGCGTTATTGGTACTGGTTACGTTGGTTTAGTTACAGGTGCTTGCTTGGCTCATATTGGGCATGATGTAATTTGCGTAGACAACAACGAAGAAAAAGTTAAGTTAATGAAGTCTGGACAGTCCCCAATTTTTGAGCCGGGACTCTCAGAAATTATGCAGTCTGCCATTCAAACCGAGAAGATTCATTTTACAAGCGATCTTGCTGCTGGAGTTTCCCACGGAGAAATCCTGTTTATTGCTGTGGGAACGCCACCTTTACCCACTGGTGAAAGTGATACTCGTTACGTCGAAGCTGTAGCCCGTGGGATTGGAGAAAATCTCAACGGTGGTTATAAGGTGATAGTAAATAAATCTACAGTCCCCATTGGCTCAGGTGACTGGGTGCGGATGCTTGTTCTAGATGGTGTTGCAGAGCGGCAGAAAGCACTTGTACCCGCAGGTGGAATGCCGAGTGATGAAAAATTACCTGAGTTTGTAGCCGAGTTTGATGTAGTAAGCAATCCAGAATTTTTGCGCGAAGGTTCGGCAGTTCACGACACCTTCAACCCCGATCGCATTGTACTAGGGGGCAATAGTCAAAGAGCAGTAGCCTTGATGCAACAACTGTATGCCCCAATTGTGGAACGCAAGTACGCTGTCGATCAATCTTTACCCCCAGTGCCAATTCTGGCAACAGACCTGAGTTCGGCGGAGATGATTAAATACGCCGCGAATGCCTTTTTAGCCACCAAGATTAGTTTTATTAACGAAGTTGCTAATATTTGCGATCGCGTCGGTGCTGATGTCACCCAAGTGGCCAAAGGTATCGGTCTAGACTCCCGCATTGGTAACAAGTTTTTACAAGCTGGTATCGGTTGGGGTGGTTCCTGCTTTCCCAAAGATGTCTCGGCTCTGATTCATACTGCTGATGACTATGGTTATGAAGCCCAATTACTAAAATCTGCCGTCAGTGTCAACGAACGTCAACGCTTGATTGCTCTAGAGAAACTCCAACAGGTTCTGAAAATTCTCAAAGGCAAAACAGTTGGACTACTCGGACTGACCTTCAAGCCAGATACCGACGACTTGCGCGATGCTCCAGCCCTGATTTTAATTGAGCAGCTAAATAGACTGGGAGCCAAAGTTAAAGCTTACGACCCCATTATTTCTCAAACAGGTATGCGTCATGGGCTTTCTGGTGTACTAGTAGAAACTGATGCCGAAAGACTAGCTGATGGCTGCGATGCTTTAGTACTTGTCACCGAATGGCAGCAGTTCAGCACTCTTGACTATGTGAAGATGGCAAAATTGATGGCTCACCCCGTTATCATCGATGGTCGTAACTTCCTCGACCCCGAAACACTCATCCGCGCTGGATTCCAATATGTAGGCGTGGGAAGGTAGAAAGTAGAGACGGGATTAATCGCGTCTCTACAGGAGTTAGGAGTGATAAGTAAAAATTAATTACAACCTATAATCAATAACTCCTAACTCCCTTCAAAACTTAAAGATTTAAATTACCGCCTAGATGATTCTGGGCGGTATTTAATTTGTATAAAGCTTCATGCAAAGCTGTTCAGGAAAACTTTACTTTGAACTTTTGCGTTTTTTTCCGATCAAGCGCTATTTGGAATACGTTCGATCTCAGCATATCCACTGAAAATAAGTTTTTGACCTTCAGTTTCTAATCGGTTGAGTCGCATTTTCACTCCATCAAGGTCAAAACGATCCAAATCAACCATATTATCTAAAATTTCTACCAGCGCGACACTCAAGGTTTGGGAAATTTCCCGTTGTCCTTCTGGTACTTGCTCAAGTTCGATTTTTGGATCTTTGAAAGAAACTCGCCGTCGTCTTTCAATGCCTATAGTTAGGATCATGCTCAGGGGTACAAGTTCGCCATTATTTAAATCTGCTTTTGCTACGAGCTGCAACCGATTTTCTGGTAATAGCTGCACCTGAACCTCCGTAAAGGAAACTGGTTCACCGCCAGATAATGCTGTCAGGGATGGTACGGAGAGGTTTAGCAGGCGCTTTTTAACCAGTTCCGCGCTAAAAGCTTGGTTGATGCCTGCTTCTGATAAAATTACTTGAGCGATCGCTTGAGTGGGTTGCTTAAGACTGAGTTTGCCACTTAAAACCGAGCCGAAGTCAATGGCCACCGCATCGGTTTCAAAAGACATCTCCTCTACCGCGAAATCTTTCCGAATCACCAAACCACGACCGCTCATTTTGAAGCTATCAATACTGCCTTGCAACAGTTTGCTGGAGGGGTAGCAGCGCACAAAGACTTCTACTGACTCGCTCATGCTAAACAGGTGGCGAATCGTTTGGCTGGCGACTGTGTTGAGCATCCGCTCTCCCCAATCAGTGCCTTTAGGATCTTGTAAACCAGTAAGTCCGCCGAACATGTGGTTTTTAGTCTCTAGAAGTTCTTTGTACTTTTGTAACAAACTGTGAAGAATACAGCAAGCGATCCCGTGATTAATTGTGCTGATGGATGGAAGTTAGATGGCTGATGGTTACAAGTTCACTGTATCAGATATTACTTATAAGTTGGTGGTGGGAATAATTGAACTAGTAGTCTGTCAAGCTAGTAATGAAAAGTTTGTAGTAAGCACTTTAGTGCTTATAAAATAAGGACTTCAGTCCTTACAACTAACTTTCTTACCCATCAATTTAAACTTGACAGACTACTAACTCATGAAGCAGTTCCGCCACTTGCGATCGCTAATTTTTCTAAATGTGCTAACACTGTATAGCCAATTGCACAAAGTTGATCTAAAAAAGCCGATGGAGAATACATCGACTTAACTGGCAATATTGAACAGATGAATAGTCTACTGTTCTTGGATAGCTGCTGTTCTGGGAGGAAACTGAATTCTGGGATCTGGCATGAAATTGTATCTCAAGTACAATCCTCCCCAGACAAACAGGATAATTAACAACGCACCAATACCAAGAGGACTGGGAAGCCAAAAAACTGCTTCTATGTGGTTGAGTTGACCAGGCTGGAGTTTCCACAGCAGTTGATTGCCATTTTTTTCTGGTTCAATGGCTGTTTCAGTTAGTTGAATATTTTTGGCTCCCCAAGGAGTCTTCAAGCTAAATTCCAAGTCGAGAATTGAACCAGCATTAGCCAGAACATTACCTTTGCTGGCAATTAGAGACAGCGATCGCAAATCCAAATCATAAATCAATCGATTTCGGACTAAAAGTAAAAAATAATTCTGTTCCAAAAGGACGTTTGATTCAATTTTCGGCAGTTCTGAGTCAGATTTGCTCTGCACAGACTCAGAAGTTTGATTTGCGCGGGGGTTAAAAAATTCGTTGAACTTCTCTTGCAATTCCGTACCACTACTAAAAGGAATTGTAACGACGATTTCTTCTTGGGAAACTCGCTGCGTTTTACCTTCTAATTGACGGGCGCGGCGTTCTATACTGTTTAACCATTCGTATACAGAATCGCCACTAAAACTGGTTAGCCGTTCTCCTAACTTAATATGCTGTACTAGTTCGCCACTATTTGAATTATCAAAGTTCAGCCCCACATCGTACTTAACACAGCCAGTCAGTAACAGTGATGTTAACAGCACTAGCCACAGAATAGGATTTCGCCTGGGAAAGACGTGCTTTATCCGATTTCGACCATTCAGTGTGAATACAAAACTAAATGGTCTGATGAACCACAAGAAAATCTTTCCGAAAATTGAAGAAGTTGAAACCATAAATTTTCCCAAAAGTCAACATGGTATCAGCCAGGGGTTCCTGAAAAATTCAACCAAACCAAGTACGAGATGGTTAAACCAATGGCAATTAGCGCCACCCAGATAAAGCGATTATCTCTGGTATTGACCTGACTGAGGTCAACAAATTCTGGCTTCGTAGGTTTAGGCTTCTGCTGCACAGAAGATTTAGTAGGTTTAGCAGGTACAGAAATTTTGAGTTCATTATCAGGTAGTTTGCCCAAATCGGGGATTTGGGTCATCCATTCACTGGGTCTTTTCAGCTTTGGTGCTTTTAAGATGTAAAGCATTTGTCGCGCTTGTTTGCTGTTTTCAAGATATGGATGGCGTTTGAGTCTTTCGCAAAGAGCGATCGCATCATCCGTGCGTCCAGCCGCTTCATAAGCTGTCACCAAAGAAATTTCTACTTCACCACCAAGGCGAGAATTTCGAGCTAACAGGGCGCTGGCCTTTTCTAAATTTTCTACGGCTTCGCGGTATCGCCCATTTTCAAAGGCAATTTTCCCTGTCTGGTAGAAGGTTTTAGCAATTTCTAAACTTTCTGCACTCACGTCTTATACAAAAATTAGCACTGTTTTAATTTTGCCAACACCAGCAATCTTTTTGGAATCTTTTCAAAGACTGACAATCTGAAATTGGATAAACTTCTAAAATTTTAACTATGTAGCTGCAACTATTTTCTGATTAAAAATTCCGGTATCAAATATAGGTGAGCAAAATTATGTTGAAAATCAAGCATTCGCAACTGAATTGGCTCCTAGCAGGTATGACTTTAGCAGTCATGGGCGTAAGCATTGCTCCAGCCTCCGCCCAGCGGGCGATGGTGATTGATGGTGCTTATGGAGTTAGGCGATTGCCTGCTGTCGGTTCCTTCATTTATGGTAGTCCGATTCCTACACCTATGCCTGTAGATCCAACAATCGGACTAATACCACAACGCACTAATTACCCTAATTATTCCTATCCCCGGATAAGGCAGAACATGAGAAATTCCCCGCCGATTAATCCAGCAATTAGGGAATCAACTCTAGTTAATCCGGTGATTATCAATAATTCATGGCATCGTACACCATTTAACGGCGGGCGATGTCTGACGACAACAAGTTGCTCCGCACCTTCGCGGGTTATTATTACTTATCCTTGGTAGAGTCGGGAGTGTGGAGCAGGAAAACGGAAAACTCCTCACTCTTAACTTCTATGATGTGAACTGCGAACCGAGAATCATCGTCCCAATCCCAACATCAGTAAAGATTTCTAGTAACAGGGCGTGGGGAATGCGACCATCAATTATATGTGCTGCACGGACTCCTTGAGCAAGCGATCGCACACAACAACTGACTTTAGGAATCATCCCACCGCTGACTATACCATTAGCAATCAACTCGCGGGCTTCGCGGATATCTACTTTCGGGATCAAAGTAGATTGGTCTTTGTAATCTTTTAAAATTCCACTAGTGTCGGTCAATAAAATTAACTTTTCTGCTCCTAGTGCAGCAGCGATTTCTCCCGCTACGGTATCGGCATTAATGTTATAAGCTTGCCCTGTCTCGTCTGCGGCGACGCTGGACACTACTGGAATATAGCCATTGCTAGCGAGGGTTTCTAAAATCTTGATGTTAACATTGCTGACTTCTCCCACAAAACCGATGCCTTCTTGACCTTGAGGACGGGCTGTAAATAGATTACCGTCTTTACCGCAAAGCCCTACAGCTAATCCACCAGCTTGGTTAATCAAGGCGACAATTTCTTTGTTAACTCGACCAACTAAAACCATTTCCACCACATCCATTGTGGCGGCATCAGTGACTCGCAGACCATTTTTAAACTGTGGTTCGATGCCCAGCTTATCTAACCAACTGTTAATTTCTGGGCCACCGCCGTGTACTACGATTGGCCGCAAGCCGACGCAGGATAAGAATACAATGTCGCGGATCACTTTGTCTTTGAGTGTGCTATCTTTCATTGCTGCGCCACCATATTTAACAACAACAGTGCGACCGGCGAATTGTTGAATATAAGGTAGTGCTTCGCTTAATACACGTACACGAGTGGCTTCAGTTTGCCTGATGTATTCAGAATCGTTGACCGTCATGAGGAGCCGCCGTTGAGAGTTAAAAGCTATTTCAGTCAGTGTAGAAGACTTTGTAACCTGTAACAATAAGCCAAGAGGCAAGAGACGATAGACGAGAGGTAAGTTTGGTTAATATTTTTGCTTTTTGCGATTTATAAAAGCCTTTATTATCTCTTTTTACGGGAACTGTTAAGTGGCAAATCTATAGTCTCTACAAGGGTTTCAGATAAAAAATAATTAATTTATGAAGATATTTAATCTTCCCCATTAATGAAATGAGAAACAGGTTTTTTCAGTACGCTAGGAATTACCTCAATTATTCTGTTGGCAATGTCTTCGGGTGTTTCTCCCTCTTGCACGGTGATGTGCAAATCGGCTTGAGAGTAAAGTGGTGTTCGTTGTTCGAGGAGCGATCGCAATTTCCCCTTGAGGTCAGAATCTTGCAAGAGTGGTCTGGTGGTATCCTCAGCTAAACGGCTGTAAAGTAGTTCAACTGGCACATCTAGCCACACTATCAAACCGTGGTGTAAGTAACCCCAATTTTCTCGCCGCAGGACAATTCCCCCACCGGTTGCTATGGTCAATTTTGTAAAAGCACAAACTTGTGAAAGCACATCACTTTCTACCTGGCGAAACCCTGCTTCACCAACTTCTGCAAATAACTGACTGACAGATTTACTGGTTGCTTTAGCAATGACACCATCGATATCTACAAACCCATAACCCAGATGCTTTGCCAGTAAGGGCCCTACTGTTGTCTTACCAACGCCCATCATCCCAATTAAGTATAGGTTGACTCCTTGTAATAAGCTCCTCACCAGTTGTCTTCGCTCCAATTATTAGTTCTGAGTTCTGAGTCACAGTTTCCAATTATAAACTCAACGACTCATCCGTGCGTATTCAAGCGATACCTGGGTTGGGCTGCGCTAATGCACCTGATTGATTCTCCAATACTGACATTAGTAATTTCCGCAGGAATATAAGGGATTTTCAAGTAAAAAAATATTCCGTCGCAGAGGGACAAGGGGGACAAGGAAGACAAGGGAGACAAGGAAGAAAGAAGTCTAGTTGAGTAGATAAATTGAATAATTTATTTTTTGGAGTTCCCTAAATAACCACAAAAGAAACCTCCGATAAATTTATTTTCAACAATGGTTAAAGTTTTTCCTTTATGGATATCAAATTTACCTATAACTTTTCTAACTTTCAATTATTTTTAGTTTCTACAAATTTATCTTCTATTTAAGATCGATTAACTACTGTTGTTAATGTCTTTAAAATAACTCAAGCAATATTAAACTAATATTTGATTTTTCAAAAAACTCAGTACAACAAAAAGAGCCTATTTCCGTTGCCTCTTGCCTTCGATCGCTAAATTAATTCAGAAATAAAAGCGGATTCATACAGATTTAACAAATATTCCGTGAAATTACTATAAAGAATCAACGATGATTTTTTTAGGGATGTAGCAAATATCCTCATGTAACCTGGTAATTGCCGTATATTAATCGCGATGCTTAACGAAAAAATTAATATAGCTTGTTTGAAACTTTATCGAAACAATTCCTGTCTATCTAAATAATCCGAATTTTCACTCTGGTGGATAATTTTAAGTATACACAATACTGTGTTTTTAATAGCACGGCATCATTAGTCTAAAAATCTAGTTATAACTAGCTATTTCAATTAAATGGTTTCGATAGAGGTGTAAATAATGACTGATATGAAGCGATCGCTCGACAAATATTTGTAAATAAAGAAGTTTTGACACAAAAACTACTGCATATTTCACCCCAATAAGCCTGAATGAATAAATATATGATGAATGAGGTGTCAACCATGAATCGAATTCGTGACGTTGTACAAACAGCTTTAGCAACTGGCTATTTGACAGTGGAAGCTGAAAATCAACTACGACAACTGTTGACTACCCGATATGACTTGGAAGATTTTAATGCTTTCATGACTTTGCAAGAAGCTGCCATGACTGGTAAGGTCAAGCAGGAGTCTAGAGAGCGGTGTGGCATCAAGTAGAGACGTAGACTTGCTACGTCTTAACGACGGGATCGTTTATCATCATCCTCAAAATCCTCATCATCATCAAAAAATTCCCAATCATCATCATCCGCTTGATTGGTAGTTGGCGGTTGATAAGGGGGGATGATTACCCGATAATCGGCATCATAAACGGATTCAGTTTTTCCCACAGGTGTATTTTTTGGCTCGCGGTAGCTATAGGAGTAAACTGAACCAGACTGAGAACTGCTTTTGGCTTCTGATTGACGTTCGTAAGTCTTAGAGTCTGTAGCAGGTTGAGGTTGAGGATTACGAGTAGGCGCTTCCTCTGATTTTTCATCAAAGTTCCAATCATCATCTCTACTGCCATTTGTCTCCCAATCATCAAATACCTCATCGCTAGACTCTTCTTTCTTACTAGCTGGTGGAGGATTGGCAGGGCGAGATGTAAATTCTTCTCTCTGGGTTGCCTTTGCACGCGGTGAAGTTGTGCGTCGGCGTTCAGGTGTTTGGCGTTGTCCTGCCACAAAATAATTGGATAAGTTAAACAAGGTAGCAATCAATATAGATGTGAAAGCACCTGTGGCAGTACTGAACAAAATCCATATCGCTAGTGGTAATGGTTGAGTTCGCACGCCCAAAAATACTAGCGATAGGGCAGGTGAGAAATTTTGGACTAACAACAGCGTTAGTCCTCCCAGTACTGCCACCAATAGAATTAAGCGAATTACAGCCATAGCAATTTTGTCAGTTGTCAGTTGTCAGTGCTTAGTTGTCAGCGGTCAGTTGTCAGTCATCAGCCTGATTACTCTTCACTAATTACTGTTCGCTGACTACTGACACTATCAGCCATCTCTATCATTACCCTTTTAGGACTATTGTGAAATTTTCGATGAGTCCACTGGAGGCATTAGCGACGACCTTCCCACCTCTGAATCGGGATGCAGTCAATATCTAGTTGATCTAAAGCACGGGCAACGACAAAATCAACTAAATCCTCGATGGTTTGGGGATTATGATACCAGGCGGGAATAGCGGGGACAATTCTCACTCCAACTTCAGCTAAAGAGGTTAAGTTACGCAGGTGGATGAGGCTAAAAGGCGTTTCCCGAGGGACAATGACCAACTTTCGCCCTTCTTTAAGTTGGACATCTGCTGCCCGTTCTAGTAAATCGGAACTCAAGCCAACCGCCAGCTTTGCTACTGTGCTCATGCTGCATGGAATAATTATCATCCCCTGAGTAGCAAAGGAACCACTAGCAATCCCGGCTCCAACATCACCCCAAGGATGGCAGCGGAGTTTACCTGAAAGGGCAACTCCAGCTTGCTCTCGCCAAAATTGTTCTTGCCCGGTTGGTTCTGGTGGCATCCGAATTTCCTGTTCTGACTGCCAAACCATGTAAGTAGATTTAGAGGCAACCAATTCAATACTATAATCCGCTTCTAGCAAAAATTTGATCGCGCGAACAGCGTAAATCAGACCAGATGCGCCCGATACGCCTAAAATTAGGGGCTTAGTGTTATTTGACACGTGAGGTTTAGTTGATTTTACTCATCTTCCGAGTAAGGATCTAGGTCATCAGGCTCCATATCATTTGGTAAGTAGAGGTCTGAAAGTTCTTCATTAGAACCATTGCCAATGGAACTTTTGGGTACACCATCGCTGCCGACAGTTACCAAATCAATTTGCTGACGGTAGTAATCGACACTCTTAACTTGGACGGCGACGCGATCGCCTAGTCTATAAGAAGCGCGATTTTTGCGCCCAAATAGTGCCTGTTGTCTGGCGCGATATTCATACCAATCGTCTTTGAGAGAACTGACGTGTACCAATCCTTCTACCCGCAAAGGCACACCAGGATTACTGCTGGACTCTACTTCGGCGGCTGGTACTTCAATTTCCACAAAGAAACCATAGGATTGAACGCCGGTAATCACACCTTGAAATACCTGACCAATGCGTTGCTTCATTAGTTGGGCTTTTTGCAGTCCAGCTAAATCGGCTTCGGCTTCTTGGACTTCTTTTTCTCGGTCGTTGAGTTGGACAATTACCCTAGTCAAATCACTTTGGAGTTCTTGTTGCAATTCTGGGGGTAAAACGTTCCAGTTAATTTCCTCGTGGCTGGAGGAGTGGCGGAGGTTAACCCGCTCTCTGACACGGGTATTGCGGCGATCGCGTCCGTTTTCGAGCAGGATGTAATACACTCTCTGCATCAGCAAATCTGGGTAACGCCGCAAAGGGGCACTAAAGTGGACATATTGCGGTAGTGCCAGACCAAAGTGAGATCCTTTAGTAGTGCTGTACGCCGACGGTTTGAGGGTATCTTGCAATAAGTAAGTAAGAACTTGCTCAGAGGGAGATTCCGCAAAAGCTGTAGTCAAATGCTGATAATCTAAAGGTTGGATATCAACTTCTGGATCTAGCGTCAGGTCAACGCCTAAATTGACTGCCAATTTCAGCATTTCCTGAACATCTTCGACATCGGGTGTGCCTTGGACTCTCCAAATAGCGGGAACACCGAGAGCATTTAAGTGAGTTGCTACTAGTTGATTAACTAACAGTACCAACTCCGTGAGTAGCGATCGCACTGGTAAGTCATTCACCACCACAGCGCCAAGAATCCCTTCATCATAGTAAGCGTTTTGGCTGGGTGGCAGATTCAATTGGAGGCTACCACGAGTCAATCGTACCTGTTTGACGGCTGTTTGCAAGGCTTGCAGGTCTTGCAGGATTTGAGAAACCTGTGATGATTTATCTTGTGCAACACCAGTGAGAATTGCTTGGGCTTCTTCGGTACTCAGTGCTGTCTCTACATTAATTACACTGGGTTGAATTTCCCACTCCAACACTTCTCCAGATTTTGGATCGATGGTAATTAAAAAAGAGATAGTTAAGCGATCGCTTCCAGGTACTAAAGAACAACGCTCTGTCACAATTGGGGGCAAAATTGGCAGCACTAATTCTCCCAGATATACTGATTTACCCCGTTTGAGTGCTTCTCTATCTAGGGCTTCATCAGGTTGGACATAGTGAGAAACATCGGTGATATGAACGCCCAAAAGCCAATTTCCAGCTAAGTTTTTTTCTAAACTAAAAGCGTTTTCTATAACTTTAGTGTCGCCATTTACCCCTTCAATGGTGAGAGTAAATAAATTACGCAAATCCAGCCGATTTTTCAGGTCTGCTTTGAGTAGCTTTTTGGGTAACTTGGCGGCGGCTTCGAGAACATGATCGGGAAAAGTCCGGGAAAGGTCGTGTTTGCACGTAACTAAATCTATATCAGCAGCAGCTTCGGCATCGCTACCGAGGATTTGCACTACTCGACCAAGGGGAGGATATTGTGCCAACGGGTAACGTAAAACTTCCACATGAACCAAGTGATCGATCGCTTCTTCCAACTTTGCCTCGTTAGGTTGGATCTTGAGTTCAAACAGCAATCGGTCATCTAAAGGCACAGCCCTAAAACCAGTTTCCACCTGCTTAATTCGTGCCAATAACGTGTGGTTGGAACGTTCTAGAATCAGCTTCACCTCCCCTTCGGGAGAGCGGCGACGGCTGCCTTCTTTAAGAACTCTAACCAAAACGCGATCGCCATTCCAAGCATTACTCAAATGACTTTCGCGGATGTAAATATCCTCGGCTCCTTCCACATCTTGAATAGCAAAGCAAAAGCCTTTACTAGAACAACGGAGTTTTGCCTCGATTATTCCCTCTTCTGAAATGCGGCGATACTTGCCCCGTTCCTTCACTAAAATACCGATTTTTTCCAGAACATCTAAGGCAATGTGAAGTTTTTGTAAACTTTTTTCATCTTCACAGCCAAGTTTCTTTTCTAAAACCTTCCGAGCTACCAATTTATCATCGGTGAAATTGGCAAGGAGTGTAGCGATTGAAAATTCCATGCAGTGAACCGACCTTTGGTCAAAACATCATTTTTTGTTTAATCTGGTTCATTCCTGTATACCCTCACGGCTTACAGAAACAAGCTGGAAACGAATTGCCCAGAACCAAGGCTTCCTAAGTTTCAAGTAAAGGAAGCCCAACCTAGCAAGAGTAGGAAACTACTCCAGCAGTTCCAGGCAAAATAAGCCTACCCACAAACAGTTCTGGGCATCTACGAACTTCTCACTGCACGATGCTCTCAGAATTCACCTACGTTCAAGTCTCTTCACCTAACCAAACTTAAGATTGCACGCCTAATTTTAAGATTTAGCCCCACTAGTTAATTACGCGACGGGTTTTTGAGAAGCTGGGTTTAGAGAATCCATACTGCCCAAAAGCGCTATGCAGGGGAGCCACTGCGGTGAGGCAGCCCCCGTTTTGGCGGTTCCCGTCGATAGCGTAGCGTTAGCGAGTCTTCTCCCAAGGGGAGACGCTAAGAGCGAACGAGGGTCTGGGGGACTGCCGAACCCGAAGGGTCTTGGGGTTTCCCTAAGTGGAGGAGGCAGTGCGGTCTTGGGGTCTCCCCAAATGGAGCAGCTGCCGTCAAGTGGCGTGGAAACTACAGGTGTTTGATTGTCTAGAGTGAAGGTAATTTTACGCCATTAGAATCTGATTTTTAACTAGGAGGAACTGCCGGTTAACCCAATTTTCCCACATGTAGAATCGGTAACAATTAGGTGAGCAGCTTAATAAGCAGTGAGGGCGAACCTTATCTCCATTATTGTAGATTTAGAGCGCATTTCCAGAAAATAGTTCTAGATGTCGAGTTGGGTAATCAGTATAGCATTGCAGGCAAGACTACCCAGATAAGTTAGCACTAGCCAAAAGTTTCGTCAAAAAACAGCTACTGCTACAATTGGGACACGGGACAAAGCATTAAAAGGGACTGGGGATTGGGTATTAGGGATTAGGATTAAAATAATTCCTTCCCAGTCCCTAGTCCCCAATCCCAAGTCCCCAAAAGATTTAAATTGGTAGCAGTATTATGTTGGCTCAATTCCAGAGCTTGTATCCCAAGGGCAGTCTGATTTCTGAATTAGTGCAAATTTTTCAAGGAAAATATATTGTCCGAGCAAGCGTGCAAATAGAAGGCGTAACCCGTGCGACCGGTATGGCAGCAGCAGAAACAGTAGAAGCAGCAGAAGACCAAGCTAGAACTAGGGCGCTGATAGTTTTGGGTATCACAAATGCCCAACCCGAATCAGTGGCATTTACCTCAAATCCAATTTCTCCAGCGCAGCTAAATCCCTCCTTGAATACCAAAGGTGGATTGAGTGAATCTACTTATTCCTCTGCAAAAGATGGGGATTTTGTTGGTAGTCAATGGCCAGCGGTTAGCGATAAAGAAATATCTATACCGCCTTCCAAAGTCCGCAATATCAAACCAGAAGTAGTAACAACCAGTAACGAACAGTACGAGTACAGTAGTGCTTCGTCCCTACCAAGCGATACCTATAGCCAGGATTTAGGTCAAAACTTTCCTCTGACTGCCGACCGGGAGCTAGAATTCGATCCTCCGGTTGAAAAATTAGAAATAACCTTTGATAACCAGGTAGAAAATCAAAGCTTTCCAGCAATTTCTGCCAATAATGTCACACCATTTACACCCCGGAGTTACAGCCCTCAAGAGGATATCGCTACCCCATCAGTGACAGGAAAGAGAAAGAAAAAAGCTGAACCTGTGGATTTATCGGATGTCATTGCTAAAACAGATGTCGAACTTCAGCGTTTAGGCTGGCAACCAGAACAAGGACGGGATCATCTGATTAAAACCTACGGTAAGCGGGGGCGTACTTTGCTAAGTGAAGAAGAATTACACGGATTCCTCAAATTCCTCCAATCTCAGCCTGACCCAATAGCGGGATTTTGATTAGTTATTAGTCATTAGTGAGTACTAATGACTAATAACGTAGGCTATTGAAATAGTAATGAAGCTATGGAATCTGTAAATTTTGCTGAAGTAATAGCTCAAACAGATGTTGAGATGCAGCGACTAGGCTGGACAATAGACCAGGGACGGGAGCATCTCAAAAAAACTTATGGGAAGCGATCGCGTTTTTTACTGACAGAAGTACAATTACTAGGCTTCCTTCAATACCTTGAATCTCAAACATTAGACGAAGTTGTGACTGCCAAAATTAATCTTGACATCGAACAGTTATGTTGGATGGAACAGCAGGGACAAATTAATGCTGAAATCCAACGGTTATGTTGGATGAAAGAGGAAGAACAGAAGTATGTCATCAAAACTTCTCGTAAGCAAAATACAAATTTGCTTACCCAAGAAGAATTATTAGAATTCGTCAAATACTTAGAATCTGAACCTACAGTAGAATACGCCAGCGATCTTGATGAAGAATATGAAGAGTTCCAAGATTGCTCTACGTACTCAAAAAAATCAGACAAGGTAATTACTAAAATATCTTCTAAAGATTTATCTCAGGTATTGGCTAAGACCGATATCGAAATACAGCGTTTAGGTTGGACACCAGAACAGGGGCGGGAGTATTTGATTAAAACTTATGGGAAGCGAGGGCGTACTTTGTTAACTGAAGAAGAATTACACCAATTCCTCCAATACCTCCAATCTCAGCCTGACCCAATAGCAGGATTTTGATTAGTCATTAGTCTTTTGCTAATGACTAATGACTAATGACTAATGACTAAACAACAGCAACTGCTGGACGACTACCAGCGGCGTGACGGTCAATCACTTGGTCAATCAAACCGTATTCTCTGGCTTCCTCTGGTGACATGAAAAAGTCACGTTCAGTATCTTCAGCAATGCGCTCAATTGGTTGACCTGTATGGTCAGCTAAATAGTCATTTAGCCGCTTCTTATGGTACAAAATTTCCCGCGCCTGAATTTCAATATCAGTCGCCTGTCCTTGAGCGCCACCGAGAGGTTGATGAATCATAATCCGAGAATGGGGTAAACTCATCCGTTTACCCTTAGCACCAGCGCTGAGGAGGAAAGCGCCCATACTCGCCGCCAATCCGGTACAAATTGTACAGACATCAGGGCGAATGTGCTTCATAGTGTCAAAAATGCCCATACCAGCCGTCACTGAACCACCGGGAGAATTGATGTACATATAAATGTCCTTCTCCGGGTCTTCAGCATCCAAATACAGCAGTTGGGCAACAATCAAGTTAGCAATGTTGTTGTCAACTTGTTGTCCCAAAAAGATGATGCGCTCACGCAACAGCCGTGAGTAGATGTCAAAGGCGCGTTCACCTCGACCCGATTGTTCAATAACGATAGGAATCATGGAAGCGTATTTGTGGCTACTTTAAATACATTTTATCGGTGACAGCACGAAACTGGGGTTTATCTCTACTGTTTTCAAGCAGATAACTTAAACTTCTATCGTTTTACCTTACCCAAAAAGAGTACAAAAGATGATTTTGCAATAGATTTGACCTCTAAGGGCACTTTTTAGTAGCAAAAGGTGTCTAAGAGAATATCCCGGTAGGGAAGAACAAATCAAAAAACTCCAATTATCGCCAACCTCTTATCTCAGCATTTGCTGGACAATTTTGGCGATGTACTCATTAAACCGATAACCGAAATCCAACTTGCTTAGGGAATTGTGTTAGCTTTCAGTAACATTTTAAACATTTTTTTAGGATTTTCCTCAGCAATTATCAAGTTATTTTGTTAGATTCGGTAAATCGATAGTACGAGGTGTATTTAGAATAACCAGTCCTAATTAAAATGCTATCCACTCACAAGAGACGTGCCATGCTGGAAAAACTTATACAAGCCGCCATCATCACCTTCTTGCTCCACCTGATAGCAGGACTTAGCCCAAATACTTTAATTCAGTCAAAGACAGCATCACCTGTGCGAGAAGCACCACCAAATATTGTTAGCTTGCTATTGCGATCTTTTCAGTAAAAATATTTCATAACTTACACAGGTGTTGGCGATATCAAAGACATGCACTACTACCTTCTACCCAAGGGGTAACTCCCTTGCAGGATTTCTTGCATATATAGCTGTCTAGGCTAACACTCCTGGGAACAAGGTAGACTGAGCAAAGAAAGCAACTATTTGCATTTGATCGTGACTAATCGCCTTGCTGAAGCTAAGAGCCTCTATCTCCGCAAACACGCCGAAAACCCAATTGATTGGTGGCCCTGGTGTGACGAAGCACTTGCAACTGCAAGGGCGCAAAATAAACCGATTTTTCTCTCCATTGGTTACTCTAGTTGCCACTGGTGTACTGTCATGGAAGGCGAAGCTTTTTCTGATATTGCGATCGCTGACTACATGAATGCCAACTTTCTTCCCATCAAAGTAGACAGGGAAGAAAGACCTGACCTCGATAGCATCTATATGCAAGCTTTGCAGATGATGAGCGGTCAAGGCGGTTGGCCTTTAAATATTTTTCTTTCTCCAGAAGATTTAGTGCCGTTTTACGCTGGTACTTATTTTCCTGTAGACCCGCGCTATGGTCGTCCAGGATTTTTGCAGGTGTTGCAAGCTCTTCGCCGTTATTATGACACCGAAAAAGCAGAATTACAGCAACGCAAAGCCCTAATTGTTGAGTCTCTGCTCACGTCTGCGGTGTTGCAAGACGGTACAATAACTGAGCTTGAAGACCGAGAATTACTCCGCCAAGGTTGGGAAACCAGCACAGGTGTAATTACTCGTAATCAATCTGGCAATAGCTTTCCGATGATTCCCTATACAGAATTAGCGCTGCGGGGAACTCGATTTAATTTTGAATCTCGCTATGATGGCAAGCAAGTTTGTACCCAGCGAGGACTAGACTTAGCGCTGGGAGGCATTTATGACCATGTAGCTGGTGGTTTTCATCGCTATACTGTTGACCCAACTTGGACAGTACCGCATTTTGAAAAGATGCTCTACGACAATGGACAAATTGTGGAGTATCTCGGAAATTTATGGAGTGTAGGAGTACAAGAACCAGCGTTTGAAAGAGCGATCGCTGGTACTGTAGAATGGCTAAAGCGGGAAATGACCGCGCCTGAAGGTTACTTCTATGCTTCTCAAGATGCCGATAGCTTCACCCAACCCACGGCTGTAGAACCAGAAGAAGGAGCTTTTTATGTTTGGAGTTACAGCGAATTACAACAACTGTTAACACCTGAAGAATTAAGGGAATTGCAAGAAGAATTTACTGTTACCCCTAACGGTAACTTTGAAGGACGTAATGTTTTACAAAGAAGGAATTCTGGCAAACTGAGTGCAACGCTAGAAGCAGCATTGAGCAAGTTGTTTATTGTTCGCTATGGTGTTAATTCTGAGTCACTAGAAACTTTTCCTCCGGCTTGTAATAATCAGGAAGCAAAAACTGCTAATTGGCCAGGTCGCATTCCTTCGGTGACAGATACGAAGATGATTGTTGCCTGGAATAGCTTGATGATTTCTGGACTAGCTAAGGCTGCTGGCGTTTTCCAAGAACCATCATATCTGGAATTAGCAGCACGAGCGGCGAATTTTATCTTAGAAAATCAGTTTGTCGATGGGCGTTTTCAGCGACTCAATTATCAAGGTGAACCAACGGTTTTAGCTCAATCTGAAGATTACGCTTTGTTTATTAAAGCTTTGCTAGATTTACATACTTCCAACCCTGAGCATCAGCAATGGCTAGAAAAAGCGATCGCTATCCAAGATGAATTTAACGAGTTTCTCTGGAGTGTGGAATTAGGTGGTTATAGTAACACATCAAGTGATTCTAGTCAAGATTTAATTGTTAGAGAGCGGAGTTACACGGATAATGCGACACCATCAGCGAATGGAATTGCGATCGCTAACCTTGTACGTCTGGCTTTACTCACCGACAATCTAGATTATTTGGATTTAGCAGAACTTGGTTTGAAAGCTTTTCAAAGTGTGATGCATCGCGCTCCCCAAGCTTGTCCCAGCTTATTTACAGCCTTGGATTGGTATCGGAATTCTACCTTGATTCGCAGCACCACTGAGCAAATAAACTCGCTGATCCCCAAGTTTCTACCAGCGTCTGTGTTTGCCATAACATCTGATTTACCAGAGGGAAGCGTTGGGTTAGTTTGCCAAGGTTTGAAGTGTCTTGCACCAGCAGAAAGTGTAGAGCATTTATTGCAGCAAGTTCAGAAAAGTCAGAATCGGGGATGATGGGCATGGGGCATGGGGCATTGGGCATGGGGCAATGATGAGCCGAAGCAAATTAACCGCCATTGTATTAGCAGGCGGTAAAAGTTCTCGCATGGGTCAAGATAAAGCCTTGATTCCTATTCAAGGAATGCCGTTGTTACAGCGAGTTTGTGGAATTGCTCAAAGTTGTGCTGATGTTGTTTATGTAGTCACTTCCTGGCCAGAACGTTATCAAGATTTGCTTTTACCTGGTTGCCAGTTTATCCGAGAAGTACCTTTGTCTGGAGAATCTCTAGCCCACGGGCCTTTAGTTGGGTTTGCCCAAGGGCTAGCGGAAGTAAAGACAGAATGGGTACTGTTGCTAGCTTGCGATTTGCCGAGGTTGCGGGTTGAAGTGTTGGAAGATTGGGTAACTAGACTTGATAGCGTGGGGGATAATGCGATCGCAGCTTTAGCTCATCATCCTAAAGGCTGGGAACCTCTATGTGGTTTTTATCGCCGTCGCTGTTTGCCACAACTTCTAGAGTTTATCAATCAAGGGGGGCGATCGTTTCAGCAGTGGCTGCGGCAATATCCTGTAGAAGTTTTGCCTTTAGCAGAACCCGAAATGCTGTTTAACTGTAATACACCAGAGGACTTGGCTTTAAGTTAATTGAAAAATAATACAGAATTTTTTTAACCAACTGCTAAGGACGCAAACGCGAGTGCGTCTCGTAGAGAAGGAAGAAATGCTTAACCCAAGCGTATTGCAAGAAAAATAGCGGCTACATAAACTCTTGTCCGCCTGCGCGGACTAACTAAAAATCAAGGCTTTTAACCCGCGCAGGCGGGTTAAGTCTCGTGTAGAGGCGGTTTATAACCGCTTTTAAGAGTCTGGATTGAGTCAACCCGAAGATTAGGAAATCTTTTTCTTAAATTCAAATTTCACACCGGTTAGTTTTTCCGATACAACCCATAGTTTTTTGGCGATCGCTTTGTCTTTGGATAATTTGTTCGTTTCGGCTTTTATTGGATAGCCGCGCATCGTCATAAACCCATTGGGGCCGAAAAATTCTGCGCCTTTCAAGTCTGCTTCGATTCCCGCCCGCAGAGTTGGTAATGCGCCCATCGTGATATCTTGAGCAAAGATGCTGCTGAGATATTCCATAATGCCCCAAGTTCTCTGCAATTCCGTTGCCGTCCACCCAGGATGCGAGGCGGTTACAAGTATGTCGATACCATTATCTTTTAGTTTTCGGTCGAGTTCGTAGGTAAAGTAAAGGTTGGCAAGTTTGCTGTCGCCGTAGGCTTTCCATTTGGCATAACTTCTCTTTTCCCAATTCAAATCATCGAAATCTATCTTGCCCATAATATGTCCGCTGCTCGAAAGATTGACAATTCGTGAGCCTTCGGTGTCGATCAAAAGTTGCAAAAGCTGTCCCGTCAAAGCAAAATGTCCGAGATGATTAGTGCCGAACTGCAATTCAAAACCGTCGGTCGTTTTTGAATACGGCGGAATCATCACACCCGCATTATTAATCAGTAAATCCAGACGCAAATAATTTTTCTGAAAGTTTTCAGCGAAATTTTTAACTGATGCTAAATTCGCCAAATCAAGTTCCATCACCTTTACGTCGGCATCTTGATTCTGTTGAAGAATTTTTGCCAATGCCTTGTTTCCTTTGTCCAAGTTGCGAACCGCAATGATTACAGACGCTTGTTTATTAGCTAAAACCCGCACTGTTTCATAACCGATGCCGCTACTCGAACCCGTTACAATTGCTACTCTTCCTTTTTGACTCGGAATATTTTTTGCGTTCCATTTTTGATTTTTCATTTTATTTACTCCTACTTAATTAACCGAATATTCGTTTAATTAATTCTCAAAAAAAGAATTAATTCGTTACTGCATCCCATGCAATTTTATTGGAGATCCCCCCAACCCCCCTTTTTAAGGGGGGCTTTTAGAGTTTCTTTTCCCCCCTTTTTAAGGGGGGTTAGGGGGGATCTTCGAGTTTGAAAACAGTCCCTACGCCCATTTCAACTATTCCTATAACAGAACACTCAAGCTTTCCAGTCCATGTACCAACAGTGTTGGAATTGCTTTAAGAGTCTGGGTTGAGTCAACGCGAAGATTAGGAAATTCTTCCAGCAAAGCTTTCAGCGCAATCTTGGCTTCTAGTCGAGCTAAAGGTGCGCCCAAACAGAAATGAATTCCATTACCAAAGGCAAGATGTTTATTAGGTTCTCGATCAATGATGAAGCGATCGCCATTCTCAAACTTAAGTTCATCGTGATTGGCAGAATTTATCCACGCCCGCACAAGTTGCCCTTGAGGAATTATCTGGTCTCCAATTTGGGTTTCTACTTGGGTGTATCGTTGTAAGTAAGTAATCGGGGAGCGATAACGAAGTACTTCCTCAATTGCCGTCGGTAATAGAGACAAGTCATTCCGTAATCGTTGGTTTTCATCGGGATGCTCATGCAGACACCAAATGCTATTTGTAATTAAGTTAGTTGTAGTTTCATTACCAGCTACCAAGAGGATCATGCAAAAATCAACGAGTTCCTGTGCGGTCAACTTTTCTCCCCCTTCATAAGCCGTAACTAAATCGCTGATCAGGTCGTTACCCTGATGCGATCGCCGCTCATTCAGTAATTGGCGGAAATAGTCAGCCATATCTTTAATAGCAGTTTGATCTCTAGCTATGATCCCATCTGACCAGCGCTTGAAATCTTCGCGGTCTTGAAAGGGTATACCGAGAATTTCTGCAATCACGATTATCGGCAGAGGAATTGCGAAAGCATGTACTAAATCGACCTGTTTGTGTTGCTTCATTTGCTCCAACAACTCGTGAGTAAGTTCGGTAATCCGAGGAGCTAATGCTTCAACTCGATTTTCAGTAAATACCTTCTGTACTATTGAGCGCAGTGATTTATGTTTAGGCGGATCGGTGGAGACCAAAGACTGAGTGAAATCTTCTTGTTCGGGGGGTTGCGGCACTTTAGATGAAAAGGTTTTCCATTCGCTTAATACCCGTGCCACATCGTCATAGCGAAACACCATCCAACATTGATGCTCTGTGTCGTAGAAAACAGGCGCTTCTCGACGCATTTTAGCGAACCAAGAAAAAGGACTGAGTAGGAATTGTGAATCGGTCGGTAAGAATTGTAAAACGGCAGTCATAAAAATCTCCTTGATTGTGTAAAAAATTGCAAGTTGAACTGAGCCAGATAGTGGTGCTATCTGGTAAATCATTGACTACTTCTGTCAACAAATAATTGATGGATAAATTCTTTGTAGAGACGGCGATTTATCACGTCTCTCTAACTTATAGCGGTTCCCACTCAGATGCGGTACAAAATTAGATCGCAAGGTGTAGGGGGAATTCATGAATTGCCCCTACGGGTGTACCTCACGTGAACGAGAACCACTATAATTACGAATTACGAATTACGAATTACGAATTACGAATTACTCTCGCGCCAGTTTCAGCAGAGTTTCAATTACCTGCTTTTGCAAAGACTCCTCCGGGACTCCAAGACCAAAGAGGTGGACAAAGGATAGACCATTGATCGCTAGATAAATCACACTTGCGATCGCTGGATCGAGTCCACTTGCTTCAATTTGCCGTTGCCAATCAGCAAAGTTTTCTTGAGCTGGCTTAAGTAATTCTGGATTTTCAGCAACTGCTGCTAGCAAACTGAATTGAATTGCACTAGAGTGACCATCAAACTTTCCATGTGACCGGATATAGGCTCTTAGCCAATGTCCTGGTGTATTCGGTGCATCATCTTGCTCTAATTCATGCTTTAGTAATACTGCCTTTTGATCAATTAGCTGTTGCAACATTCCAGCAATCAAGGCTTCTTTGTTGGGAAAATGGTAAAGTAATCCACCTTTACTGACACCTGCTTCGCGGGCAACTGCCTCCAAAGTCAATGCCTTTGAACCATGTGCTACCATCACTCGCCCCGCAGCTTCTAACAACGCATTACGGGTGACAGATGTAGATTTTGTTTTTTTGGTAGCAGTCATAGAGCTTGAATGATGGAACTAGATAAATTGTCCGGTGAACACAGTTTATCTGACAACGAGATTGTCAATATTTTCTCTCATTGCTTCATCTGTGGGGCAGTAAGGCTAGGATTGGATTTATTAGGTATACTTGCTCTGTTTGAAAATCGTTAGGACGTAATCATCCAGTGTAAAGTTTCATCCAGCAAATCTATAGCACGTCGAACCTGCAATTTTTGAGACAGCAGCAAATTGCTATGGGAACTGAAAGCAGTTTGATAAGCAAAGGGATCTGCAATGGTAAACATAATATTCTCAATCCAAGATTGATAGAGATTGGATTCAAGTATCTACTATTTAAATACCGTCTGGACGGTCTGCTAAATATATAGTACCGTCCAGACAGTACAGTGTCAAGTAGCTAGTTTGAGATTGTGGATAATTAATTCCTTGGAGAGCAATGTCCTAGTTACTCCTGTGCTTATTTCGCAGGACTGGGGCTGATATTGCCAGAGTGCATGACTTTTGTGGCGAGATGGCTATGGACTCAGTAATCGACGGCTGCCATTATTCGGTGTCAGTATGGGACATGGCACCCACAAAAGGCGGCCATTATTCGTAGACCATCTGCGCTATTTTCTAGCGATGCAATTGGGTGATTGGCGAAATTGACACTCTGTTGCTTACCGAATGCGACAAAATTTGCGATCGTTATCATTCTCAGGATATTGCCAAGAATAGGCAAAATGGCTAACTCCCTTCAGTTGGGGCGCGAATTGGTGAAGTGCCTGCATTTGTACTTCTAGGGATGGACGATTACTGACCGATTCCCCCCACTTGCCCGCTAAAGCTGGAATCACTTTAGTACCTGGTTTTGTCATACTCAAAACCCGTTGCACTTGCGCCACAATACAACTGACATTACCGCAATTGCCATAAGACATGGGATGCCACTCTAATGTAGTGGGAAACCGATCCCAAGGTTGCAAGCGAGAATCATATCCTTGTCCTACAGTTTGGTTGCCATCAGGGAAAAACACTACTCCCGTGGAAACACCTTGCTGCTTGGCTGGGTAACTGGCCATGTTGACAAAATCTAGAATTCCTTGCATGGCGTGAGCAACTGCTAGCTGCCACAACTCCCATTGCAAGAGTGGTTGTTTGTCTGTCGCAGATAGAATTGATTTTTGTGCTGTTGGGGGAATGCGTCCTTGCCAGAGGGGTTCCCCTTCTTGGGGATAAAGTCGATCGATTTCCGCGATATCTCCGGCGGTAACATATCCCTTGCTCAAATAGCGGCGAATTAAGTCCAGCCCTTTATAATTCAGTGCCCGTTTAAATAAAGCTTCTTGGGTTGCGGGACTAAATAGCCATAAATCTGAAACTTTGGTGGCGATGGAATCACTTCCTGCTTGGCGGGGATAGCGCACGTAGTCGAATAGCAAACCATCTGGACGACGGCGCAAAACTTCTTTTACTAATTGGTAATAGTCGCTTTTTGCTTGGGAGTTGTAGGGGTCGATAAATACTTGAGAGCCATTATCTACGACATATAGGCTGGTTTGACCTTTACCATTGCGAGCGATCGCACTTTCTCTATCTGGGCGCTGGGCGTAAGTATAGCCGAAATTGTTAGTAAACATCCAGGCGTAGACCTTCAAACCGCGTTGCCGACCTTTTTTAATTGCTGTAGCGAGTATATCGATGTTTTCTGTCCCTGGAGTGCGAATTACAGAAGGCCAAATCGTCGGGTTAGCTTTTGCTGGCAATAATACCTGTCCGTCGTAAAATACTTCCAAATTAACTTGGTTATAGCCACGGTTGACAATCCGATCCATAATCTGATCGATTATTCCTGGCTGAATGTCACAGGGATATAAACGCAACCAGAGTGCTTGGATTTGCGGCCAAGTTCGTGTGCGGCACTCCTGTAATTCTTGCGCCTGTTTTTTTAGTAAGTTTTGGTAGCGGGTTTGGGCATCTTGATTGCCTTTGAGGGCTGATAAACGTAAGTTTTCTTTTTCTTGCGCCACCGATGATGATAACTGACAATATTGGGTTGCTTGCGCCCTTGCTGGTTCGTTTCCAAAGTTGGGGAGCAACGAACTAGTAGTGAAAACAACAGCGAATAGATGCCGCCAAAATAATGTCGATCTTGCAACGTTCAAAGGATGGTTAGACATACCTACCAGGAGATGGACACAATAATCATCGACCCCAATTCAGATAATTGTGGGCAACGTGTATCGAATTATATAGTTAAGCAGTAAGAGTTTTAAAACCTATTTTTTCCAGACTGCCAAAGCCATGTTTGTGTTGCTGCATTCTTTATATAAAGACATAAACCCATACAGAGCAGTAAAAAACATCTGAATCCAAAGCAAGTTTGGTTTACTATTGAGTAGATTTAGCCTCTACCTTAGTTAGTGAAAATCTGCCAAGGCAATATTTTTTTGAAACAAGAATAACCTAATTTTTAGCTCTTGTCATTAGCCATATCTTTTCATTCTCAGGCTTCTTGCTCCCGCTTGGTACTTTATAGCTATATTACTAAAAGCTACATTTGCGATTTTTGAATGTGGTGCTGAGTATATTTCTTATGCAATTCTTACCCCAGAAGGAATTTTAATATGTATCGTCGTTGGCTCTTATCTGCTTTAGCACTTTTGATGAGTATGGTTTTAGCCGCTTGCACGACTGCAACCACTCAGCAACCACAAATAAAAGTCACAAACCCTACTGAGACAACAAACACAAATTCTCAACAATTACCAAAAGGATCTGTAAAAAGAGTTGTTGGTCTTTCTTCTCTTTCTGCTGACATCATCTCTCGACTTAATTCAACAAAAATTGTCGGCATCACTGGTAGTAAATTATTTAAGAATGACTCAAGATTCAAAGATATTCCCCGTGTTAGCGAAGGACAAAACCCACCAAATTTAGAAAAAGTGGTAGCACTAAAACCCGATTTAGTTATTGGTGCAGAAGGTTTTTCTAACATCCCAATTCAAAAACTTCAGCAGCTAGGAATTCCGACTTTGCTCACTAAGGTGAATAACTGGGAATCTCTAGAAGAACTTACAAAAACCCTTGCTAAATCAATTGACACCGATCCTCAGCCTTTGTTAAATCGTTACAAAACTTTCTTGCCAGAAAAGCCAACTCAGGGTTTTTCTACTCTAGCTCTGGTTAGTCGCCAACCAATTTTAGCACCGAATAAAAATAGTTGGGCAGGGGATTTGTTGGCGAAATTCCAGGCGAAAAATATCGCCGCAGATTTACAAGGAAAAAGTCCAATTGGTGGCTATGTAACGCTTTCGGCTGAGAAAGTTTTAGAAGCAAATCCAGAGGTGATAATTTTGGTTAATCCCCCGCAAGGAAATTCAGAAGCAGCACTTTTAGATTCGCTAAAAAAAGAATCTTTTTGGCAGCAACTACAAGCAACTAAAAATAACCGAGTCTATATATTTGATTATTTTGGTTTGGTGAATCCGGGTAGTATAGATGCAATTGAAAAAGCTTGTCAGCAGCTTAAGCAAGTGTTGTTTGCACCACAGGGTACTTAGTTCAATAATGGGAGAACGTCGCATTCAATTAAGGAGACATTTCGCTGAGGTGATGACAATAGCGATGGCTTCGTCTTATTATTAAGGAGTATTACTTATAAATACCTGGATTTAAAAATGCAGATAGCTAAACTTATCAAAAACTTTAATCAAAAAAACTACCGCAAAGCATCTTTGTAGTTTTTTTTGCTAAAAAATCATTAACCAATTCATTTTTCAAGCATTATTTGCAAGTTTAATAAATTAGTGTTTGAGTTGCAATATGTAACTCAAACACTAGGGGATTAATCCAGATTTTTTTGTCCGGGACAACTAATTGTGCTTTTAATCTTTTGCAGAACTAATCGGTTTTTGACCAAAAGGGATATTTTTTTTACCTTCAGCAGAAGCACCTCCAAGGCTGCGGAAATACAGTCCTCCAATTGTTAGTAAAAAGGTCACATATCCCACTGCTTGCACAAGATAGAGATTGTCTCTATAACCAAATAAAGATTTGAGAATAATGCCAGGAAACTGTTCGTCAGGCAAGATTGTGGAAGTATTTGCAACCATTGGCCCCAAAATACAGGAATGGACTTTAGTAAAGCGTTCGTAATAGAAACAAAGGCTTTCTGTGGCACGACTGCTAAGAGAAAGGTTAGCCACTGCTTCGTCAAAATGTTTCAAGCCGGAAACTACCAATCCAGCGACAATCAACACTAATAAAACGCCCATTACCTGGAAAAACTGGCGGATGTTAATTTTGACACCCCATTTAAATAGCAGCACCCCAATGGCAGATGCCGCTACCAAACCACCAATTGCACCCAATGCTGGCATGAATCCCTGTTGAAAATTAGCAGCAACGAACAGAACAGTTTCAAAGCCTTCGCGCACAACAGCAACTAAAATTAAAGTAAAAACACCCCAACCAGCATTTGAGTTTTGTGTCAGCGCTTCTGTTACTGCCCCTTCAACTGTAGCTTTCATGAATCTGGCTTGTTTGGTCATCCAGATTAGCATCCAACTGAGCATTGCGATCGCTAACACGCTAAACACACCTTCTAAGGCTGGCTCAACTACGGAGGTGTATTGAGGATTCGCTGCTCCCAGTATTTGAATTAGCCAACTGAATACCACACCTATTAAGGCACTAACGACAATGCCAACGCCGATACCAGCATATACCCAAGAGTTAAGTCGAGATTGTTTAGCTTTTTTCAGCAAAGCTAGCACAATACCAACAACAAGGGCAGCTTCCACTCCTTCTCGGAGTGTGATTACAAAAGTAGGTAGAGCAGTACTAAAATTCATCTTTTGTCCTTTGTCTTTTGTCTTTTGTCATTAGTCAGTTGTCCTTTGTCATGAGTCAGTTGTCTTTCGTCTTTTAAATTTGTTTTTGACTAACGACCAATGACTAATGACCAATGACTAATGACCAATGACTATTAACCAAAATCGCGTAGCATCTTTTTCAGTTCGAGATTATGCATCTCTTCTTGACCAATCATGCCGCGAGCGAATTCTTCAAGATAAATACTAGCATTGGTGACAGTTTCGAGCAGATTTTTATACAGATCCAATGCCTTTTTTTCGTGGGATAAGCTTTCTTCCAAGATATCCTTGACTTTATGCTGGTAAGTTTCTTCCATTGGGGCAATTTTCAGTGAGGGATGCCCATCTAAACCGGTAAGAATTTCTCCTACTTGTTCGGCATGAAGTAAAGATTCGCTTGCCTGTGCTTTGAAAAAAGCCACAATTGGAATACGGTTAGGACCAGTCACCATCAAAGAATAATGGGTATAGCGCACTACCCCTGCTAGTTCAAATTCCATGATGGCGTTCAGCAGGTCAATGGTCTTTTTCTGGTCTAGTTCTTGCATCAGTTGTTATTTCAAGTAACGAATGGAGCGCAACTAGTTAGGAGTTCGTAATTTGTAATGGGCTACGCTAACGTAATTTTTAATTCGTAACTCCTAACGATTTCATCATTTTAAACTTATTACCATCTGCTTTCCATTAAAAGAAAGTGTTATCGCTATGCTTTGGTATTAGATTTGTCAACCACTTTTTGAGAGTTTTCCTCAATGGTTTTCACCAGCTTGGTAACATCATTAGGTATTTTGACTGCTTTCGCTGGTGGGATGGCGGAGGGCCAAACTTTTATGAGTTCAGCGAAACTAGCATCGATCGCTTTATGCGCTTCGGGATCTGCTTGAGCTACTTGACTAGAAATCCCTTTGTATAAATCATTGGCGTAAAACACAAAACCACGGGAGTCTTGATACTCAATTGGGGCGGTTATTTTACCATTTGCGATCGCAGCGCCATATTCAGAGTTAGCTGAATCTAGTAGTTCGTTAATTACTTGTAGTACAAATCCTGGTTTTGAGCGTTGAGCTTCTGGTAAAGCTGCGATCGCGGAATCAACTGATTGCATTGAAGAAGCAAAATTAGTTTTAACTTTACTATCCTTGGGACTAGATTTCACTAAATCTTGCAAACTCACCAATGTTGTCTTAAATTCTTTGACTTTGCGCTCATTAAGTTGATCTTCTACATCCACATAAATTTCCTCAACTGGATGTCCAATATGAGGCTCTGCCTGTTTCGGCTGATTTTGATCTAGCAGTTCTTTTGCTACTAAAAGATGCCCTTTCATTAAGCCCAACTTACTCATGTAGTCAACATCTTTTGCTTCACCTGTGAGTACTACTTCTTGAACACCAACCTGGTCTTTAATTTGGTCGAACTGCTCTTGAGTAATTACTTTTTTAGTAACTAAATCTTCTGGATTGCCATAAGGACGATTTGCCTGGATTTTATTAGATAAAGCTGGAACACCTAGTTTGGCTTCAAGCTTATCTAATTCTGACAATATAGCAGTGTTAATATTAATTTTTTCTTTGCTAGCGTGACCGCTATGACCGTTACTACTTACTGCTTCTGTGGTTGGAGTAATAGCAACTGGTGCTGATGGATTTTCTGCTGTTGGTGTACTACTACACGAACTCAAGGTAATTATTGCCGCAGTCGCAAAAGTCAAACATATATAACGAAGTCTTATCATCTTTGCTCCTCACACAACTAAAAAAGTATTAATTGAAACATTTCAAAGTATCACTAGAAGCTAGCTTGTTTGACACGTTGTCGTAGACTTTACTTTGACATATAATGACAAATCTTATCAACTAATTGCTCTAAAATTTTAAGAAATCAATTACAAGTTATCTAGTTAAGATTTTTCAACAGGTTTTTGAGAGTTGCTGTCAGCAATTACTTCAAATTGACCCATGCAACCGTTTTCTGCGATCGCATCTTGATGGGGATGAAACATATACTTACCTGGGTAGCGAAAAGCGAATTCCAAGATGTGCCTTTCTGCTACACCCATCGTAATCACATCACTTTTCTCGCTAGGAGTCATACTCATACCATAACGATAGACATCAAAGAAGTTGGCGTGGAGATGAAACGTCACTGCCGGATCGTATTCAATGATGTTGAGAACATATAGCCGAATCAACTGATCTTTGTAAATGGGAATGGGATGATGCATGTAATGATGGGGTACACCGTTGAAAGCGTAATAATCGTTATGACTATCATCATTCACGTCATATCCACTCATCACTAGTACAATCTCATCAGCCGGGGGACGGGGAGTCGGTGGATCGATGATAAACATCCCATACAGTCCCTTAGCAATGTGACGGGTGACTGGTTCAATATGACAGTGGTATAGGTGTACGCCATAAGGTTCAGCATCAAATTCGTAAATAGTGGCACTACCATTCTTGATTGGGCGAACACCATCCATTTCTGCTGGATGAACGCCATGAAAATGCAAAGAATGAGAATGTCCCGCATTATTGAGAAATAGTACCCGAATGCGATCGCCCTGTTTTGCCCGTAGCGTTGGCCCTGGTATGCGACCGTTTAAATCCCAGATATTGTAAGAGACAGCACTATTAAGCTTGATTATGGAAGTACCCGCAGTTAACTGAAATTCCCGGATAGTCCGCCCATTTTCCTGCTTTACCGTCCCATAATCAAAATCCCTTAAAATCTTCATCGGGTTAGTAGCATCGTCTGGTGCTGACCTATCGAGTGGTGGCACTTTGACGATCGACTTACTTTGTAGATTTAGCACCTGCCAAAGTCCGGCAGCACCAGTCATTCCAGCACCTGCTAGGCCCAGTTTCAATAATTGACGGCGGCTCCAAGGCTTTCCGTTACCTAGAGCAAAGTTGTGGGGCATGACATTTAGTTACGGTTAGCACCAAAAATGAGTTGCAAAAGATTTGCAATTGCTTTTAGATATTAGAGGAATTAATAATTATTGTCAATAATTTTTTAGTGCTTCAAAACTACTAGGTAAATTGTTAAATTTAGTTCAAGCGAGAATCAGTTCCAGAAAACTCTAGCGAAATTTATAATTTTTAAGTGTATTTATTGTCTGGTATATGTATAGATAGTATTCAGAAATCAAACCGGATTGCTATAGCTGTCAAACATTGATTAAATTCGACCAGTAAATCATTATAGTTGTTAAATATTCAAAATAACAGTTGGTATTATGTCTATAATTTTGCCTCTCATTTCTTTAATTGCTATTTTTTTGTTAATTAATAAAAGTCGTAACCATTGGCGTGAATCTCTAATATTGACATCTACTTACTGGGGAATTCTCATTGTTGCAATCACCGAATCTTTGAATATTTTTCAATTAATTAACTTTGGCAGTGTATTAATAACTTGGGCATCGATATGTATCATATTAATATATATGTGCTTTCGGTTAAATTACCAAAACCCTAAGATTTTAGATAAAAATAAGTCTGATCAAGTAAATATTCAAATTCCATCCCTGATAAATTTATTATTTGGTATAGGTTTCGTTGTCGCAACAGTTGGATTAATTGCTATCATCGCACCACCAAATAACTGGGATTCTATGGACTATCACATGAGTCGTGTTGCTCATTGGATACAAAATCATAGCATTGCTCATTATCCAACAAATTATACTCCCCAGCTATATCAAAACCCTTGGTCAGAGTTCGTTATTTTGCATTTTCAAATTTTGAGTGGTGGTGACTACTTCGCGGACTTAGTTCAATGGTTTAGTATGATTGGCTGTATTATTGCAGTCTCATTAATTGCTAAAAAACTTGGAGCAGATGTACGAGGTCAGGTTTTCTCTGCTGTTGTGACTGCAACAATTCCTATGGGAATTTTGCAAGCTTCAAGTACTCAAAATGATTACGTACTTTCATTTTGGGTAGTTTGTCTTGCTTACTACTTGCTATCAGCTATCCAAGGAGAAACAAGTGATATTTTAATGAACTCATTCAAAATTGGTAGCAGTACAGGACTAGCCATTTTGAGCAAGGGAACTGCTTATTTTTATATTTTCCCTTTTTTGATTTGGTTTAGTTTATTCCAGATTAAACGTTTACGTTGGAAAGTATGGAAACCAGCTTTGATAGTAGGAAGTATATCTTTATTACTTAATCTTGGTCACTATTTACGCAATTATAATTTATTCGCTTCGCCACTTGGGGAACCAGGTAATTATAGCAATGAAGTATATGGTATTAATATACTTTTTTCTAATGTTCTCAGAAATATTGCTTTACATATAGGTACACCAGTTGGTTTATGGAATGGAATAGCAAATAGATTAATTCAAATTATCCATATATTTATTGGTGTCGATGTAAACGATCCTCGGATAACTTTCTCAAAAACATTTTTTGTCCCAGGAGGCTGGTCAACAATTGGAATATCTGGTAATGAAAATAGTGCTGGTAATTTAGTACATCTAGTATTGATAATAACATGTATAACAATTTTTATGACTCGAAAAGAGATTCGGAAACAAAGGTACCTTTTTGATTATTTTATTGCAGCACTATCTACATTTATTATATTTTGCTACTTTGTCAAATGGCAAGCTTGGAATAGTCGTCTACATTTGCCTTTTTTTGTACTATTATCCCCATTCTTAGGGATTGTTTTATCTAAACTGGAAAAGCAAAGAATAGCAATTATCATAGTAACATTTTTGCTGATATCATCATTGCCTTGGGTATTTCTTAACAGGTTTAGACCTATTATTGATAGCAACAATATATTCCAAGTGAGTAGAATTGAGCAGTATTTCACTAATAGACCATACTTGAAAACTACTTATGCAGGAGCAGTTGAGTTTTTAAATTCAAAAAAATGCTCGAATATTGGGTTATCAATGGGAAATGACCCTTGGGAATATCCTTTCTGGGTACTTTGGCGGCAAAATAATCAAGAAATTGTTAAAATTCAACATATTAATGTAACTAATATTTCGGCAGTCTTAGAAAAAGAGGATTATTATAAAGATTTTGAACCGTGTGGAATTATTTCGATGGAAACAAAAAAAAGTAAGCGCAGTAAATATCAAAAAATTAATTTTAAAGGTAAAACTTATCTTCGAGCATGGGATTCTCCAGACCTTGGTATATTTATTAAGTAGAATTTTATTTTTTACAAGATTGTAAAATTAAGATTTACTGAGAAAATAATGCTAACGAAAATTTCTGTTGAAAAAATTCTTGAGCGGGCCTTGATGGGGTACGACTTATCTCCCGAAGAGGGAGTGGTTTTGTTACAACAAACTGAGCCAGAAGCGATCGCAGCAATCCGTACTACATCCGACACACTTCGCCACACTCAAGCAGGCGATACGGTTACATACATCATTAATCGCAATATTAACTTTACCAATATTTGTGAGCAGCACTGTAGTTTTTGTGCATTTCGTCGAGATGAAGGTGATGCCGGTGCATACTGGTTAGATTCGGCGCAAATTTTAGAAAAAGCGACAGATGCAGTGCAACGGGGGGCGACGGAAATCTGTATGCAGGGTGGGTTAAATCCACAAGCGCAGATAAATGGTAAATCTTTACCCTATTACATCAAGGTAGTAGAAACCATCAAACAGGAATTTCCACAGATTCATCTCCACGCTTTTTCTCCGCAGGAAGTGGAATTTATCGCCAGACTTGATGGACTTGAATATGCTGATGTGATTATTGCTTTGCGCGATGCTGGTGTAGGCTCAATGCCGGGAACAGCAGCAGAAGTATTAGATGATGAAGTCAGGCGGATATTGTGTCCAGAAAAGATTAATACAGCCACTTGGCTAGAAATTGTCAGCACCGCTCATAAATTAGGCTTGCATACCACCAGCACCATGTTATCCGGGCATATTGAAAGCCACGAACAGCAAATCGGGCATTTAGAAAAATTGCGATCGCTCCAAAAAACTGCCATTGATCGGGGATATCCCGCAAAGATCACAGAGTTTATTTTATTACCCTTCGTTGGCCAAGAAGCGCCCAAACCCTTACGTCGCCGTGTCGGACGCGATCAACCCGTTTTAAGCGACGCACTGCTGCTAGGCGCTGTGGCGCGGATTTACTTGGGTAATTGGATTCCTAACCATCAGCAGAGTTGGGTAAAACTGGGGCTTGCAGGTGCAACCGAAGCCTTAGTTTGGGGTTGCAACGACATCGGCGGCACCTTAATGGAGGAGCATATTACCACAATGGCAGGTGCTTTGGGTGGTACATGTATGGAAGTAGAAACTTTGAAAACTGCGATCGCTTCCTTAGAACGACCTTACCAACAACGTGATACTCTTTATCAAAAAGTTAAGATTTAAGAGTTGCCCTTTCAAGGTGGATAAAAAATTCCTCTTCTCTCTGTGTTCTCTGCGCCTCTGCGGTTCAATAAATTAATTTAAAAATTATCGAACCGCCAAGCCGCCAAGAGCGCCAAGGCACGAATGAAGGAAGTTTATAAATGATTTAGAATTGCTACATATCATAAAAAATTTAAATAAGCATTTTTTCTTCTCTCTGCGTCTTTTCTGGGCGATGGCGGTTCGTTAAAAAATTAACTTTGATAACAGATTACCCTTAAATAGATAAGATAGCCCTTCCTCGTTTTAACAAGCTCTAATAATTTAGAGGTTGAGCATAATGAGAATTTTGATAGTTGAAGATGACGATCGCATTGCCAAACCATTAGCCGAATTTTTAAGACGACAACATCATATTGTAGATATAACAACCAATGGCTTGACAGCTTGGGAATGGTCGCAATCAGCATTATATGAGCTAATTTTATTAGATTTAATGCTGCCTAAATTAGATGGAATTACTCTATGTAAGCGTTTACGCGCAGCTTCATCTAATGTTCTAATTTTAATGTTGACGGCACGAGATACAACAGGCGATAAAATTATCGGACTCGATGCTGGTGCTGATGATTACTTAGTTAAGCCATTTGAATTAAAAGAGTTAGCAGCACGCATCAGGGCTTTAGCTAGAAGAACTCCAGAAATTCGCCCTCAGATTTTAATTCACGGTGATTTACAACTAGACCCGGCAACTCAACAGGTTACTTATGCCAAAAATATCATATCATTAACTCCCAAAGAATATATGATATTAGAATATTTTTTGAAACATCAAAATCAAATTGTCACTCGTTCGGTGATTATTGATAAATTGTGGGACTTTGATAAATCTTTGGGAGAAGGAAGTATTAAAACTCATATTACAAATTTGCGGAATAAACTTAGAGCATCTGGAAGTTCAGAAGACCTGATTGAAAATATCTATGGCATAGGTTATCGTCTAGGAAAAAAGTAAAATAATTCGTAATTCGTAATTCGTAATTCGTAATTCGTAATTCGTAATTCGTAATTCGTAATTCGTAATTCGTAATTCGTAATTCGTAATTCGTAATTCGTAATTCGTAATTCGTAATGGGCTACGCCCCGCTACGCCCCGCTACGCCCCGCTACGCTAACGTAATTCGTAATTCGTAATTCGTAATTCGTAATGGGCTACGCCCCGCTACGCCCCGCTACGCCCCGCTACGCTAACGTAATTCGTAATTCGTAATTCGTAATGGGCTACGCCCCGCTACGCTAACGTAATTCGTAATTCGTAGCCAGAGACGGGCAAGATGCCCATCCTACAAGATTAGATAATGTGTTTCAAAGAATCAGATATCGTTTATTGTTGTCTTACTTAGGGGTGTTCGCATCGCTGCTGGGAATATTTGCGATCGCAGTCCGATTTGCTTTCAGTCACAGTCTAACTGAACAAATCACAGATAAGCTCACAGCCATAGGGAAAGCTGCGGCTACAAATGTAGAATTTGAAAAAGGTCGCCTAACGGTTGAAAGTGACTTTCGTCCACAAGACTTAATTGCTTATCATCAAGCATTACAGTGGTTTGATCCTCAAGGAAATTTGATTACCCAACAAGGCAAAACTGTTTTAACCTTACCTTTTTTACCAAACAAAATAGTACAAATTCAGACGGGTAAGGTTCCTATCCAAGTAGTGACTGTACCAATTATTGCTAGCGATAATGGTGAGCTAGTTGGGTATGTAAGGGTAAGCCAATCTTTGGAAGAATTTAATGAAACTCTTGAAAAACTGGACTGGGGATTAGGCGGTGGCATTATTATAACTTTGGTTCTGAGTAGTATTGGCGGAATTTTGTTAACCCGTCAAGCAATGCAACCTATTGAAGAGAGTTTTGCAAAGCTTAAACAATTTACTGCTGATGCTTCCCATGAACTACGCAGTCCGTTAATGGCGATCAAAATTAATGCTGAGTTACCGCTAGAATATCCAGAAGAAATAGGGCCAAAAGATGCAGATAAGTTTCAGGCGATCGCCAACGCTACTAACCAGATGACTCGCCTTACAGAAGACTTATTGATGCTAGCACGCACTGATAGAGTTTCCAATCAAAATAGGGATACTCTCAATTTAACGTCAATATTAGAGAACCTAATCCAACTGTATAAACCTCAAGCTGAAGCTAAACAAATTGATTTAAAAATTCAATTAATTCCTAATCTTCAACTAATAGGTGATTCAATTCAATTAACGCGACTGTTTACTAATTTAGTTGAAAATGCACTCCATTACACACCATCAGGAGGCGTAGTTGAAATTAAAACCAGTCGTGTCGGTTCCCATCTTTATGTCAACCTACAAGATACAGGTGTCGGAATTGCACCAGAGCATATCGATAAGGTTTTTGAGCGTTTTTGGCGAGCAGATCAGTCTCGTTCTTATTGGTCAGGTGGTTCTGGTTTAGGGCTAGCGATCGCTCAAGCTATTGCCCAAAATCACGGTGGATTAATTAGTGTTACGAGTCAATTAGGAGTTGGTAGTTGTTTTACTGTGCGTTTACCAACTCCATAAATTCAATTCCCTACTTATTTGTCATCATTAGTTTCTTTAACTTGAATACTACTCTTGGGACGAGTAGCTTCATTCTTCTCATCTTGTTCGTTAGCATTCTCAGCATAGATAACTTTGCCATTACCAGCATCTACCTTAACATCTTGCTGACCAATTTCTACCGAATAAACTAAGTTGCCATCTTCATTTTCGAGTTTAACACTTTTCGCTTTACCTCCCACAGATGCTTCAACAGTTTGCTGTGCTTGTTGTGCTGTAATTTTAGCTAGCGGTTGCAGTTTTGCTGCTTCTTGCTGTTTTTCTGCATCGTCATTTTTTTCACCATCTCCATCACTAGCTTCAGCAATTTGGATAGTACTATGATGTTGACGTGCAATTGCTACGAAAGATTGCGGTTGTTTTGCAAAAACAACTCTCGACAATCCAGCGAATCCCAAAGTACCAATACAAGCTGCTGACAAAATAATTTTTGTTGAAGTTTTCATACTTGAAAAATTCCTAAAAGTCTGGGTTTGTATTTCTATATTAGGTAATAAAAGTCAAGAAATAGTCAAGATTAGTTTGAGTTATATCAAATGGTGAAATTAATTTTCAATGAGGTATTTTAGCTATTTTTATGGACTATATCAGCAGAAAATTGCTTTTCAATCAAATCTTGACTATTTCTTGACTTTTGCTGTGTAAATTGAAATAAATCACTCAGTAATTTATGACAATACAGCTAACTTTAAAATGTGATGTAATCTCACTTCTACGGAAAAATCAAGAATAACAAGATTATGAATAAGATTTTAAATAAGGTTCCAGAGGTCACAATTTACTTCTGGATTATTAAGGTTCTGGCAACTACAGTAGGTGAAACCGCAGCAGATTTTTTATCAGCAAACCTACACCTTGGTTTAGGCGTTACATCCTACATTATGAGCGGCGTGTTAGTGATTGCGCTGTTGAAGCAGTTTAAACTTAAACGCTATATTCCCGCATTTTTTTGGTTTGTGGTCGTTTTGATAAGTATCGTTGGTACACTAATCACTGACAGATTAGTAGACGAATTTGGGGTTAGCTTGGTGACAACTACTGTAATTTTTAGTGTTTCCTTGTTAGTAGTTTTTGCGCTCTGGTATTCAAACGAAAAAACATTAGCCATGCACTCAATCAATACAGCTAAAAGAGAACGTTTTTATTGGATAGCTGTTTTATTCACGTTTGCTTTAGGCACTGCAACAGGAGACTTATTAGCAGAGTTTTTGAGACTGGGTTATGCACAATCAGCATTGATATTTGGCGCTTCAATTGCAATTATAGCGATCGCTTATTATTACTTCCGAATGAATGCAGTTTTGGCATTCTGGTTAGCTTACATCTTGACTCGTCCACTTGGAGCTTCTATGGGTGATTTATTATCCCAATCTGCTACAAATGGAGGCTTCGGTTTTGGTACGGTCGGAACCAGTATGCTTTTTCTTTCTATAATCGTGAGTCTAGTTATTTACTTAAGTCTTAAGCAGAAGAAGCCAGCCTTACTACCGATTGACCGACAAAACTGATTAGCGATCGCCTTCTCGATTTGGGCATTTTTATGTTTGCGATGCCTGCGGCGAGCGAAGCGATCGCAACAACAGTCAGCATTCTCTACGATGACTTACTATTTTTTATCGTCAAAAAAATGAACAAAGTTGCAAAAGTCACGATTTTCTTCTGGATTATGAAGATCATCGCTACGACACTCGGCGAAACAGCCGGTGACTTCATCTCAATGTCTCTTGGACTGGGGTATTACATAGCCTTTGCCATAACCTTCGCTATTCTGGCTATTCTCCTGTTTTTTCAAATTCAATCAGACAGATATCGTCCAGCGCTTTATTGGACAGCCATTATCGCTACAACCACAGCCGGAACGGAAGTTTCAGACCTGATGGATCGATCTCTTGGGCTTGGCTATGCACTGGGATCGCTTATTCTGGTAGCTGGTCTTTTAAGCGTTCTTAGCATCTGGTACTACCGCGATCGCAATCTGAGCGTTTATCCGATTGTCAAGAAAGATGCAGAGACTACCTACTGGCTGGCTGTGGTGTTCTCCAACAGTTTGGGAACAGCCTTTGGTGATTTTCTCACAAGCAACTTGGGACTAAGCTATATCCAGGGCGCATTGGTGACAGCTAGCGTTATTGGTGTTGTCATTGCCCTTCACTACGTAACAAAGTTGAGCGATATCCTCCTATTCTGGCTTGCATTCATCTTCACACGTCCCTTCGGAGCCACCTTCGGAGATTTTCTGACAAAACCAGTCAAAAATGGCGGTCTATCACTGCCAAGGGAATATGCTTCTGCGATCGCCTTTATCCTGCTGGCAGTTGTCCTATTCTTTTCCGTGCGAAAGGAGAAAAAAGTGCGTCACCTAATTGAGTGATACGTTTAAGCATAATGAATAAAATCAAAGTATGCTCCGACAAATTTCTAATTTCTGGTTGCGTTATATACATCCTCGTTTGGCTGCCTTAATTGCCACAATTGGTATTGTTGGACTTGCTAGTTGTCTGCTGATACTTTTTGTTTTAGCAAAAATAGCTGAAGAAGTTTTAGAACGAGAAGCTTTTGCATTTGATACTACTTTTTTGTTATGGCTACATCAGTTTGCCAATCCCAGCTTAGATAATTTCATGTTATTCATTACCAACGTTGGTAATCCTAGTACAGTAGTCATGGTTGTCAGCGTTAATCTAATATTACTTTGGTGGCAACATTATCGAGAAGAAGCGAAATTTTTCGTCCTTGCTTGTTTAGGAGGATTCATTTTAAATACAGGGTTAAAGTTATTTTTTTCCAAACCTCGCCCTGAACTATGGCATCGCTTGATTTCTGAAAAATCTTTTAGTTTTCCTAGCGGACATGCACTAGGTTCTATAGTACTTTATGGTTTTATTGCTTACGAATTAGCAACTCACTATCCTCATTTTGCTAAACTTATTTACAGTTTGACAGTTATTTTAATTGCTGCTATTGGTATTAGCCGCCTATATTTAGGAGTCCATTGGCCCACAGATATAATTGCAGGTTATGGAGTCGGTTTTCTGTGGCTGATGATATGTATTACAATGCTCAAATTGCAGAAATTAAAGCAGGGAAACTTAGTTAATTAAATTCTCTCAACCTCTAATCCCATAACTCTAAGTACAACATTTCATTGATTCGTAGCGAATTCTCTGCGTGCCTCTGCGCTTACCTCCGCGCTCCTCTGCGTTGAAAATTTCACCCTCAATTGATCCCCAAGTTACCAATCCAAGATACGATAGACGTTGATTTACGTATTCTTTTAATTAATGCATATGAAGCGCTATTGGTCGCGTTTGCTTGCGCTGGTTTTGGTTGTAGCTATCGGCTTAATGGGCTGTTCTGGCAGTCCAGATAGCTTAACTGGGGATTATCGCCAAGACACCTTAGCTGTGGTCAATGTGATGAGACAGGCTCTCAATCTATCACAAGATTCATCAGACAAAACAGCAGTTCAAGCAGAAGCGCGTCAGAAAATTAATGACTTTTCGGCTCGCTATCAGCGAGTTAACTCTGTTTCTGGACTTAGCTCCTTTACAACTATGCGGACAGCCCTTAATTCCCTGGCTGGACACTACAGTTCTTACCCAAATCGTCCCGTACCCGAAAAACTCAAAAATCGTTTAGAGAAGGAATTACAGCAGATTGAAGCAGCGCTGAAGCGTGGCGGTTAAGTCTTGCCTAGGCGAATGGAATTCGTGGCTATACAGACAAAACCCACCTCCGTGGGTTTCACATTCCTGGAGTCCGCGTGGTGCGAGAAGCGCAGCGCAAGTGTAATATGCGGACTTTGTTAGTGTAGCCGCGATTTCCGATCGCTTACTTTGTATCCATCCAATTTTCACCAACACGCGCCTCTACCAGCAATGGCACACTCAACTCGACTGCATTTTCCATCACCGACTTAATTTGTGGTTGTAATTCTTCCCACTCATCAGGGGGAATTTCAAACACTAATTCATCATGAACTTGCAACAACAAACGCGCCTGATAGTTCTTCAAAACCTCATGCAGTCTTACCATTGCAATTTTGATAATATCAGCGTTAGAGCCTTGAATTGGTGCATTAGCTGCTGAACGTAATAAACCCGCATCATAAGGGCCCAAATTCTTCAATTTACTCAGATCGATATCTTCTGGATTACTGCCTTTTAATCTGCGTAAACTGTTATTAGTAAAGTCAAAATAACGACGACGACCGAGAATAGTTTCTACATAACCAAGAGCGATCGCTTCTTTTTTGACTTGCTCTAAATATCCAAAAACTTTCGGATATCTTTCATTAAACCGCTTAATGAACTCGTTGGCAATGTTCTTATCTATCCCAGTTGAGCGCGAAAATCTGAGAGAACCCATGCCATAAATCACGCCAAAATTGATAGTTTTTGCCATCCCTCGTTCTTCTGAGGTTATATTTTCTTTTTCAAAAACTAACCGCGCGGTAACAGTGTGAACATCTTCATTTTGCTGATATGCTTGCACTAATATCGGCTCTTGACTCAAATGAGCCAAAATCCGCAATTCAATTTGTGAGTAATCAGCAGCCACCATTAACCAACCAGCTTCTGGCAAAAATGCCTTCCGAATTTGGCGACTAAAAGCTGTGCGAATGGGGATATTTTGCAAATTCGGATTAGAAGAAGATAACCTACCAGTTGATGTTGCTGCTTGATTAAAATCAGTATGAACTCGCTGCGTATCTGGACGCACCAATGCAGGTAAGGCATCAACATAAGTAGATTTTAATTTAGATAAGGTACGATATTCAATAATCGCCTCAACAAAACCACTGTTATCATCTTCTTGGAGTCTTTCTAATGTTGCTGCGTCTGTAGAAAAGCCTGTTTGAATTTTTCGAGAATGTCTGGTACTTAACCCCAACTTTTCAAACAAGATTTGGCTCAATTGTTTAGGAGAACCTAAGTTAAAATTTTCCCCAGCTATTTCAGTCGCTTCCTCTTTTAACCTAGCTAACTCAGTTTCTAAATGCTGCGAAAGTTCTTTTAAATAAGCTGAATTAATGCGGACACCCGTGTATTCCATTTGAGCTAAAACTGCTTCTAGCGGCTGTTCCACTTGCACTAATAGCTTAGACAAAGTTGGAATTTGATCCAGTTCCTCACGCAATTTCGCCACTAACCCAAAAGTAGAATAAGCATCCATACCGCAGTAATCTGCAACGGCGGGAATATCTATATCAGCGATGGTTTTACCTTTAGGAACTAAATCTAAGTAACTTTTTGCTATCAATCCCAAATATCGCTGCCCTAAATCCATCAAATTATGACTTGAGTCTGGATTTAGAATGTAACTTGCCAGCATGGGATCAAACACTACTCCCGCTAAATTAATCCCTTGACACTTTAAAACTAAGCGGTCAAATTTGGCATTCTGTAAAGCTTTGGGATAATCAGCACTTTCGAGAATTGGGCGTAATGCTTCTAGCACCAAATCTTTATGCAAATTTTCCCCAGTTTTATGCCCTACAGGAATATAGGCTACCTCATCTGGTTGCGTTCCCCAACAGCAACCAATTCCTACTAATTCAGCATCTCTTGGTTCTAAAGAGGTAGTTTCAGTATCCCAAGCAACGGGAATCTCTGGGTTAGTGAATGTTTGCAAAAGTTTCACTAACTCAGTTAGTTTGGCTTCAGTGTTGATGATGCGTGGTGTAATCGGAGAAATAGATTTCAGTGCAACTACTGCTGTATCACTAGCACTAAAAAACCACAAATCATTATCTTCATCATCCTTCAATTCGGTGTGAAGATTAATTGCGTCTGTTTTAGCTTCTTGCTTTTCTTCAAATTGTCCACCAAAACGTTGCTGTAGGTCATTAATCCTACCTAAAAAAGACTTGAACTCTAATTTTTCTAAAATGGGGGATAAGACGCTTATATCAAATCCTTTTAATTTGCAATCTTCTAAATTAATTTCTAAAGGAACATCTAAAACTATGGTTGCCAAATAGCGAGATTTATCGGCATCTTCTTTACCCGTTGCTAGTTTTTTCTGAGTTGCGCCTTTAATTTCATCTAACGCAGCATAAATATGATCAAGGGAACCATAAGTATTTAGCAGTTGCACTGCTGTCTTTTCCCCAATTCCCTTGACTCCAGGAATATTATCTGATTTATCACCACAAAGAGCTTTGAAATCGACAATTTGTGAAGGTAAAACGCCCATCTTTTCTTTGACTTGTTCTGCTTCAAATTCCGTAATGCTATTTGTAGAGCGTTTTATGGCATCTGGACTAAAATTCAGAACAGTGATTTCTTTGTCAGAGTCGATCAGTTGAAATAAATCGCGATCGCCTGTGAGAATCTTCACCTTATACCCAGCAGCAGTTACTCGCTGTGCTAAGGTTCCCAAAACGTCATCCGCCTCGAAACCAGGGGCAGTGAAAATTGGTAGATTGAAGCCATTCAGCAACTCATGCAGGTTTGCTAAATCGGGAATGAAGTCTTCCGGTGTTTCTTTGCGATCGGCTTTATAAGTCTCGTCAGCTTCATGGCGAAAAGTGGCCTCACCCAAATCAAAAGCGATCGCCATTGCTTTGGGCTGTTGTGTTGCCATTACCTCAAGCAGGCACTTCACAAAACCAAAACATATACTCGTCGGAATCCCTGCTTTAGTACGCAGTCCTCCATCTCGCCCTTTGGCGAAAGCAAAGTATGAACGATAAGCCAGGGAGTGTCCATCTACGAGGATGAACGTGGGGCGTGTTGCAGTTACAGATGCGAAAGTTTCAGACATAGCCCTATTTTAGCCAGAAGCTTTGTCACATAGTTAGCAATTTTAGATGCTAGTTCAACTTGGCTTTGGCAACAATAGCGCAGTTTTTGCGTGCCAATTGCTCCTGCATATAATTTTAGACGAAGTGATGTCTACGCATTTGCAGCTTCAGTACGGAAGCCAAGTAGAACTAAACTTTTGGCAGCAATACCGCCTTAATTAAGTACGTGGGTATCAACATAGTAACCATGTAGTAACCAGATCGCCCATTTCTCACCAAAACTTGGGAATCTATCTCCTGAGTGTTTTATGTTTAATTAGATTGGCCTAGCTTACTTCTCAAGAACTAACAAACACTAGCTTAATCTTTCGACATAATACTACCACTATCAAAACCTCTTCGCATTAACAAAACTTTATATATACCAATCAAAAAGGATATTTTCCGAAGGGACTTGAACATAAAAACTTCACATAAAGTTACGTGGAATTATCAATCCGACAAGCAAAGTTTCAGAGTTAGAAATAACTTAGTAATCCTGTAATGATTCGTTTGAGAAAAGCATCTTCCATCATGACAACAAAACTATTGAACACTCTCGCTGCTGCTACAACTTTGGCAGGGATTGTTGCAACATCTGGAGTAGCTAATGCAGCTTCTCTCTCTTACACTAGTTCTAGTAATTACGACTTGACAGATATCATTGATGCACCTTTAAGCGTCCAGCAATTTAACTCATCTCTAGGCACACTCCAGGGTGTAACGATAGAATTTACTGGCAATATACTTGGAAATGCAGGTTTTGAAAACAGGAGTAAAGCGCCAACTCCGGTGACAGTAAATCTTGCTAGTCAATTCAGCTTAGGATTAAATAATCAGTCTCTATTGGCGCTCAATCCTCAATATTCTTACAGTTACCAAGTTGCTAAATATGACGGCACCACTGATTATGGTGGCACATCTGGAAAGACTGTTTCTAACTTAACTGCCACACAATCTGCTACCCAGTCTTTCACTAATACCCAATTTTTGCAGTCTTTTATTGGCAATGGCAACGTAGACTTCCTGTTCTCCGCTCTAGCCACCTCAGCAGTTACAGGATCGGGCAACATGAGATCCTATATTGATACTTATGCTAAAGCAGGTATCAAAGTAACTTATGACTACCAATCAGTACCTGAACCCTCTGCCACACTTGGAGTTGGTTTAATTGCTGGGCTTTGTTTGTTGTCACAACGGAAAAAAAGCTGGCTGAAGGTTTCCAATTCATAGACTTTTTTGAATAGGTGGATTTTCCCATCCTATCTATACAGTCAGGCTCTCTAATTTAAATGAAAAACCCCGATTTTTTCGAGAATCGGGATTTTTTATGGCGATTATTAGCCAGAATTTTGAACAATATTCAAAAGATACCATAGCTAAAATTGTGTGATTCAACATCCTCACGGTAGGCATATTGGGTTGACTAGAGAACCCAATTTTGTCTACTACTCCCCACTAGTCGCTAGAGCCTGTTAACCTCTTACTGGAACTTAAAATCTAGGAAATTATGCAGAAAGCATCTGCCACATATCTGGCATCTACTAATCATCAGGCTGCTGCAAAAGACATTAAACTACTAGTTTTGGATATAGATGGCACGATCGCAGGACATTCTAACACCGTCAGCGCAGGTGTAAAGCAAGCTATTGTGGCAACGCAAGCACGAGGAATTCCAGTGGCGATCGCTACAGGTAGAATGTATCGTTCAGCTTTGCGCTTTCACCAAGAAATTGCCTCTACACTACCATTAATGGCTTATCAGGGAGCCTGGATTCAAGACCCGATCGCTCAAAAACTTCATCGCCATTGGGCTGTTTCTAGGGAAATCGCCCACCAGCTACTGGACTATTTTGAACAGCCTGAGTTGCGATCGCTCCTATCTGTCCACTTTTACATCAACGATCAACTATACGTCCGTGAGTTGACTAGAGAAACCCAAATTTATGCAGAACGTTCTGGTATTACTCCAATTCCCGTTGGTGATTTGCGCCAAACCTTAACAAATGAACCAACAAAAATTCTCGCTTTGTCTGATGACGTAGATTTAATCGATCGGTTATTGGGGAATTTGCGTCGTCAATACACACCTGCTGAACTTTATCTCACGACATCTGTTGCTACCTTTTTTGAAGCAACTAACGCCTCTGTGAATAAAGGAACTGCTGTACGTTACCTAGCCGAAGAATTGCTAGGATTACAGATAGCCAATGTTATGGCGATTGGTGATAACTTCAATGATGTGGAAATGCTAGAGTCTGTTGGACTTGGTGTAGCTATGGGCAACGCACCAGAAGGAGTACAAGCGATCGCTAAGTGGGTAGCTCCTAGCGTAGAGGAAGACGGAGCAGCAGTAGCAATTGAAAAGTTTTTGCTGTAATGAGGATACTCTTTCGAGCCTGAAGCATATAAATCAGAAAGGACACCAACGACTGGCCGTGTTTCGTCTCGGTGTCCTAGCTGGTTCGCTCCTCACACACCTGCTAATGTAGCTGAGGTGATGCATTGAGTCAATAGCTATTATAAAAGTTTTTATTATTGCCTAAGCGACATTACCGATTTATAACTCCAAGGACGCAAAAACACCCAATTTTTCCTCTAGCATGTGTCTTAATACTGACTGAGTAGCCATAAGTAATCCGAGTCTGGCTTGGGCTAGTTCTGGTGATGTAATTTTTACCTCACCCCAAACCCGGCAATTACACCAAAAATTTTCAAAAGCTTGGCTCAAATTCAGCGCAACTTTTTCCCACTTCACAGAACCACTAATATCAGGGCACTCTATGTTGTCTACTACTTGTATTAACTCGCCAATCAGACGACGCTCATCTGGATGATTTAATTGCAGTGTTTGATCGCAGTTTAGCCAAGGTAAAGGGTTCGGAGAGATAACATCCCAAAAAGCTGGACTAGTATTTGGAACTGGTTCTCTAAGTTTTATCAATCCCTCTCGGTGAGCCAGCAACACTAGCGAACAGCAACGTGCATGGGCGTGCTGAACAGCAAACAATGAATTGGGGATTGGGGATTGAAAAGAGGCAGAGGTGCGGAGTGCAGGGGGCAGAAGGGAAAACTCTTCTTCCTTGCTCCTTGCTCCCTGCTCCCTGCTCCCTTGCCGCCCATCTTCTCCTGGACTCCCGACTGCAAGACTTTGTAACCAAGTCGCTAAGGTAGAGTGAGTTAATTCAAAATGTATCCAACCAGGAGGAACTATTTGGATGGTAAAAACGTCACCACAAGTCCTTAAGAAATCAGATGCGATCGCACTGGCAAGCTCCATAGTTTTCCAATTCTGAGATTTTGACAGTCGCAAAGCCACACTTGAGATATATAAAATTTTATTCTTATCTCTATCTTTATATAGATAATCTTTTTTATCTTTTATGCATATAAATTCTGCTTTGTAAGTATCAATGCTTAGTAAATTTATTATATAACTGTATAATAGCTGTTTTATTGACGTATATTTGATAACTGGTGATCTATAATGCACGTAATATTATTTAAATTATCGTGTAAGATATATTTATTAATTTTCTGTCATCTATCTTGGGGTAGAAATTTAATTTAGATGAAGAAAAATGAGAGAAGGATAAAATTTGATGAATAATCGATGAATAGTAAGTAAACTTTACTACCATCATTGTACAGTAGGAAGTATAACAAAAGAGTAGAGAGTAATTTGCTTTCTATTCTTTGGATTGGCTGGCGCTGTTAGGCGTTAAGCCTCGCCAACACAAAGACACTCCTTGCACCTTTTGATCACGTCTTTGTCTTCAGCCGAACGCTCTTTGTTACCTATGCAATCTCCATCCTCCTTTTCTGAGGCATCACGGCCTTTTTTAACTTGGCAACGAATTCTTGACTGGGCTCAAGAACACTATCGATGCCGTACCTTTAGCAAAGATGAGCGTATTCCAGCCCGGCCTGGATTGCTATATTTGGTGCAAAGGGGTGCGATCCGCATGGTAGGAACCGCCCAAGTTAGTGCGACAGCTAGTCAGCTAACGTCTCGAAGAATCAACAGAACCCCAGAAGAAGCGTTCTTGGGTTTTGTAGGAGCGGGACAGCCATTTGAAATTGTTGCTCAGTCGCCATTTACACTCCAGGCTTACGCCCATGTTGACCAAACTGCGGTGCTGTGGATGTACTGGCACGATCTAGACAATTGGCCTCACTTCCGTCGTGAAGTTATGGATGCCTTTAGGTATCAGCACCAGCGTAAGCTGCTGTGGCTGAGTGCCTTGGGACAACGCCGCACAATTGACCGACTCTTAGGATTTCTCACATTGTTAATTGAGGAATATGGAGAGCCAGCAATGAGCGACACCGATCCTGATGTGATTCGCGGCTATTGTCTGCCCTTTCCCCTTACTCATGCCCAAATTGGTAGCGCGATTGGTTCGACCCGTGTCACCGTCACCCGCTTGATGGGTAAGCTGCGTCAACGCGGCTTAATCCTCACCCAAGGGGATAATCTAATTTGCTTGCCAGCAGAATCGATTAATAGAGCTGGTTAAAGCACAGTTCAGAGCGGCGATTTCCGCCACTCTGCCTAATTGCTATCGCTCTTGTCAGCGAATTTTGACAAACCCAGCTTGACTAATCAGTTCCTGTCCCTGCTCAGTCAGCAGTAAGTTGGCATAAGCGACACCTGCTTGCTGCTCAGTCTGACTATTCTGTTTGACCACCACAAACAGATTGCGGGTAATCGGGTATTTTCCTGATTGGAAAGCATCAATGTTCAATTTGTTCCGTTTACCAGGACATTCCGACGGGAGGACAGAAGGTTCTTGGTATGGAGGAATATATTGTCCTTGCGTCCGCCCCAACGGCAAGGCTTTGATTGAACATTGAGGAATCACCTCTGGGGCAGAAGCGTAGTAGATGCTACCAGAACTAGCAGCCAATTTTTGCAAGGCTTGGGTGGTTGTGGAGATAAATTCCACATTGGAGCCGAAGGCTTGACCACCCAAGATGTCTTGGACAAAAAGTTCTACAGTACCGCCATCAGCAATGCGACGGGAATAGGGCTTAATCGGGATATTGGGGCCACCCACCTGGCTCCAATTATTGATTTTACCTGTGTAAATTGACTTTAATTGGTCTAACGTCAGTCCTACGATGTTGAGGTTAGGATTAACTGCGACTGCTAAACCATCAATAGCCACAGGAATTTGTTTCAAACTGAATCCGCGCTGCTGGGCACGGCTTAGTTCCCGATCTAGAATTGGTCGAGAGGACTGGGCAAAAGCTAGTTGACCGTCTATCAGTGACTGGATACCAGTGCCAGAACCAGGAGATGTATTGCTGGGTTCTACATAACGCAGTCGTAATTCTGGTCGCGCCGCTTGAATTGCTGGATCGACTACCAATCGAATCGGTGCCCAAGATGTACTGCCTCCGTAATTGAATAATCCTGTAGGAACATCTTTTACTGAGGTAAAAGTATTGCCATTAGGTTGTTCTGATTTGGCCTGGGGTGTTTTGGTGCTACCAGAATTGATTGTATTTAGCTCAACACCAGACTTTCTACTAAACCACCAAAAACCGCCAGCTATTAGCCCGGCCGTGATTAGGATGGATAAAACAAGAATAGGTATTTCATTTTTTTGTTTTTGGGACATAGTTACCCGCGTGTCCATTCAATATAAGTACTTGACTTGATAGGTGCTTGCTACTTGAGATTGTATTGGGAGGACGGGTGTTTTGTTCGCGAATTATGAAAAATCCTAACTTCTGATTAATTTAGGGTTTGAGGTATAATAAATTTCCTTTAAATTATCTGTTACTTCTCTATAAGTGCATAAATTGCTAGTTGACACTAAGATTTTTCCCTATGAAGCTCAATTTCTCATCTTGAGAGCTTTTTTAGGTTAACTATTGGTTAATTTTTAATTTTTATTGCTAATTATCGGACTGGTTCAAAGTCATAACCAGTGCCAGAGCGAGAACCAGGAACAATTTTTACAAGTTGGACTGGCGCATTGCGATCGCCTGATGCTAGAAACCGAATTGTACCAGAAGCACCGGTGGCAGAAAAGTCAGAAGACGCTAGTGCTTGTTGGACTCCAGACCTCGTGGGATCGAGTTTTAATGCAGCAATTAAAGCTACAGTGGCATCATAGCTGAGGGCGCTTCGCCAACTTACATCAGCGCCCCATAACTGTCGAGATTTCTCGGGAAAATCTGATTTGCGATCGCCATCAATATGCCAGGAAACTGCCAATACCATTCCCACAGCTTGCTCTCTGCCAATTTCTAAAGTTTTGGCGGTGTAAACATCATCTCCTGCCAGTAGAGTTAATCGTTTCTGGTTAATTTGAACTACTTGTAGCGCTTTATCGAGGGTTTCAGTGTTAGCGGCCAACATCAAGACTTCTGCACCTTGCTTAGTTGCCTGCTCTACGCTTTTAGCCGCACTAAAATCTGCCTTGGATAAGTCAAATTCGCTGGATACTTGTCCACCTTCTAAGGAAACAGATGAAACAAACTCCGACTTTAAAGACTGGCTATAGTTACTTTGAGAATTAAAGAAAACCACAGCATTTTTTTTCTGCAAGGTTCTCACCATATAGTTGGCTAAACTTCTCGCAGCCATAAAATCACTGGGAACCGTGCGAAAAACGTAGCGGCTAAAGTTAGAAATTTTGACAGATGTGCTGGTAGGGGAAATTGCTACAAGTTGTCCAGAATTATAAATAGTACCTGCGGCTAAGGTGGAATCGCTAGTATTCGGCCCAACTACACCTAATACTTCTGAATTAGTGACTAGGCTGGAAGCGATTTGCTTGGCTATTTCTGGCTTGTCGTCGTCGTTAGCTATTCCTACTCTCAACGGCACTCCCTTGACTCCTCCAGAGCTATTAACTTGATTTTGGGCTTGGGCTATACCACGTAAAATTTCTAAAGAAATATTGGGGTCAGTGCCAAAAGGTACAGAAGCAACGATGGTATAGCTTTTGGATCTGATGCGGGCATTGTTAAGAAAAATTAGTGTTTCTGGATCGTTAGGGTTGAGTTTTAGGGCAGCTGTGAAATTGGCGATCGCCTTATCGTAACTTTTAGCAGCGATCGCCTGTACTCCTTCTTTTTTTTCAGCAGAAACAGCACCTGGAGTCAAAGTTTTGTCCCCAAAACTAATCCGATCTTGTAGAGATAGATTGTTAGCTGGTTCCGAACCTGGAGCGATCGTATTACCAATTTTGACCCCAAAGCCATTAGTAAACCACCACGCACCACCGCCAACTATTCCAACTGTCAGCAACAGAGCTAAGGCTAAAATTTTGGTTTCATTCTTCTGTGACATGAAAAAATCTGAATAAAATAAAAATGTTTGTTATTTAATTATTTGGCTAAGTTCATTTAATTCTGACAAATCCAGTCTTTTCGATTAATTCTTGACTCTCAGGTGTCAGCAGCCAATTTGCATAAGCAACGCCTACTTGCTGATCTGTTTGACCATTCTGTTTAACAATTACAAATAAGTTGCGGGTAATTGCATAGTCTCCACTACGAAACGCTTGACTATTCAATTGATTACGTTTGTTGGGACATTGAGATGGAGGTACAAACGGTTCTTGGTAAGGAGGCACCAATTGACTGCTTGTGCGCCCCAGTGGTAGGGATTTAATAATACATTGAGGTACCACTTCTGGGGCAGAAGCATAGTAAATTCCCCCAGGATTTGCAGCTACTTTTCGTACTGCTTCAGTTGTCGTGTCAACATAACTTACATTGTTACCAAAATTTTCTTTATTTAGAACATTTTCGACAAAGAATTCTACTGTACCCCCGGCTTCTTTGCTACGGGAGTAAGCTTTAATTGGTAAATTTGGGCCACCCGCCTGTTGCCAATTAGTAATTTTACCAGTGTAGATGTCTTTGAGTTGAGCCACAGTTAAACCAGGGATGTTGAGATCGTGGTTAACTGCGATCGCAATTCCATCAATCGCCACTGGAATTTCTTTTAAACTAAATCCTTTTTGTTTCGCCTCGGCATTTTCTTCAGCCTTTACTGAACGAGAAGATTGAGAAAAAGCTAGTTGATTGTCTATTAACATCCGCAGGCCAGTTCCAGATCCTGCTTTACCTGATGGCGGCTGAGTGTAGCGTAAAATAAACCGGGGACACTGGCTTTCTAGTACAGAGTCTACATCTTTACGGATGGGTGCCCAGGTTGTACTACCACCATAATTGAATGTCCCTTCTGGGAGGTTGGGCACGTTACATTTACTGGCAAACTTGTTTACGGAGTTATCTGTGTTACCAGTCCCCGAAGATTTAGCAACAGTCCCATTTAGTTGCGCCCACCGTTCCATAAAAAACCATAAACCACTAAAGATTAAACCAATGGTGATGACAACGGCTAAGAAAAGGCTAAGTGTTTCGTTTTTTTGAGACATAGGTGGCTGTTAGCACCAGGAGTTTTTTAAAGGATGAGAGATAATAGTTTATAAATAAGTCGAAATATGGCTGTTAGTGAAATGGCAACTAAAGCTGCTGTAACTGATAAAATAATCACTCCCTGAATGCCAAGCCCCCCTTGTAAAAAGGGGAGAAAAAAAATAAGCGCAAAAGTAATTGTTGGAATAATTAATAAGTCGAACTTTTCAATCCACCGCCTGGTTTGGGCAAATATCAGTATCCCCAAAATCACACATCCAACAATAAAAGTAGGTATTGGTGATTGTACTAGACTGAAGAGGGCGATCGCTATCAATGACCCCTGAAATCCACTAAATGCTGCCCCACCCAATAATTCCACTGTAGAAAACGCTGGTTGAGTTGGTGAACGGTTGGAGACGACGGGATTAGAACCTTTAGATGGCTGTGGTGGGAGGGTTACAGAGGGTGAATTAAGCTGTGTAGCAGCTAGAGGCTGTGAATGAAGTGCATTTAGAACTTCCTGCGCCGACTGGAAGCGCTGATTAGCAGCAGGTAGCAGCATCTTATCTAAAATGCCAGCAAGGTGAGGATTGACGCTAACTTGCTCATGCCATTTCCACTGGTTGCTGTAAGCATCAAATAGTTGAATAGCTTCCTGATTTGTCAACAAAGTGATAAGAGTTACAGCTAAAGCATATAAATCCGTAGATGGGAATACTTGACCCCCAGCCATCTGCTCAGGCGGTGCAAATCCCATAGAATAAATTCCTGTAGAAGAAGCAGCCCCTAATGCAACGTTTGTCACTTGCTTAACTGCGCCAAAATCTAGTAAGAAAAGTTTACCATCACGACGGCGCATAATGTTAGAAGGTTTAATATCTCTGTGGATAATGTTTCGATCGTGGACAAAGCTTAGTACCTTGAGGATTTCTTGCAGTACTTCTAACACTTGCTGTTCAGAAAATTTACCCTGTTGAGCTAATTCTTCCTCTAAGTTTTGCCCATCAATATATTCTTGTACTAAGTAAAAAAATTGGTCTTCTTGGCCTGCTTGTGAACTATTAACTATCACTGGAAAGAAGGCAAACAAGTCGGGGATTTGCTCGTGATCGTTACCAAGTTGTGCTAAAACATCTGCCTCTCTCTCAAACATTATCTGTGCTTGTTGCAGTTGAGCTAAGGTTAAATTTCCTGCTGGTTGAAACTGCTTAACGACGCATTGACGCATTCCAGGGATTCGCCGATCGCGTGCCAAAAACGCAGCTCCAAACCCGCCCCTTCCCAGCAACTTTGTAGGTACATATCGACCATCTAGCAGCAGTGGCATCCCACAGGTAGTACAGTACTTTTGCTGCGTCGTTTTCAGGTTCGTAATATTATCTAAATCCACAAAATAGTTTCGTGGCTGTGGGCAACGTGGACGAGTACAGTAAACTTCCATTTTCGTGATTAGTCATTAGTCAAAATAATTCGTAATTGATAATACCCTCCATTTCCGTAGCGTCTCGTAGAGAAGGCGAGAAACAAGCTACATCATTCGTAATTAATTAATTTTGCCTACAGATAAACTAGATTAATTGATGATTTTCCTTTATATACAACCCCTAGCTTTCCTACGGTATGCTGCGCGAACAGCTATCAGGTCAGAATGATGAATTATCTAGGCGCAGCCTTACCGTAGAGGATTACAAACTATTTAGTCATTAGTCATTTACAAAAAAACAAAGGACAAATGACGAGGTTTTAGTCTTCGCCGGAGGAGGCGGGCATAGCTATATCCAATGTAGTGACCGCTATGCTTTTTTGTGTAAATGTTAACACATCTTGACTCCATCCAGGGTTAGCAAACTGGGGCAAAATTTCTTTACTAAAAGCTTCTGCGGCCTTGGATCTATAGCGATTGGGATTAAAAATCAGCCACAGTGTCCGTTTGACAACGACACCTTCAATAGGGGTACGGTGGAGAACACCCATTTGTAACTCTTTAGCGATCGCACTTGTTGAAACAAAAGCAGCCCCTAAACCAGATTGCACGGCATTCTTAATTGCTTCAATGGAATTTAGTTCCATTTCAACCTTAAAACGTCTGGTATCAATTTCACAACGTCCTAACACTTGGTCAATTACTTTGCGGATAGTCGATTGGGAATCTAGGGCAATGAATTGTAATTTATATAGGTCTTCTTTTTGGATTGTTTCAAGTTTGGCAAAGGGATGAAAGACAGGTAAAATCAGCGCTAATTCGTCTTCAGCGTAAGAAAGAACTTCTAAAGATTCTGACAGTTCGCCAGGAATTTCACCGCCAATAATCGCCAGATCCACTTGTCCGTTAGCGACACTCCAAGCAGTTCGCCTGGTAGAGTGGACGTGTAATTGTACAGCCACATCTGGATATTTTTGTCGGAACATACCGATCATTTTGGGTAACAGATAAGTGCCGGTGGTTTGAGAAGCACCGACAATCAACGTACCACCTTGGAGATTTTGTAAATCCTCAATGGCGCGGCAGGTTTCCTGACACAGACTAAGGATTTTTTCACCGTAATTTAGGAGTAGATGCCCTGCTTCAGTTAATTGAGCGCGTCGTCCTCCACGGTCGAATAAAGGGACATCGAGCTGGCGTTCGAGATTTTGGACTTGTAAGCTGACGGCAGGTTGGGAAACGTAAAGACTATCGGCGGCCCGCTTGAAGCTTCCTTCTTGGGCGATCGCTTTTAAAATCCGTAACTGATCTAAAGTGAAAGGAAGGTCAGACATAAGGCTCAACCCACAAACTTTTAAAGGAGCGGATGCACACAACAAATAAAGTTTGGCAGCAATCAGCCATGCATGATTTGTTGCATATTAAACTTGAAGGCTTGACTCGAAAAGGACAGTAGCACAACATCTTGACTAAAGTCTCCTTTGGAATACTTTGTGGTATTGGTTGTACTGAATTCAATTTTCTTTAAATTACTTCACCCGTCTATATGCTGCTGATTTCTTGGTTGACACCCAGTCATTTTGTCATACTGGGGTTACAAATAGTTTTTGCGATCGCTCACAGTGGAGGCGCTGCTTTGCGTCCAAGGTCCGAAAAATATATTGGCCCAAGGCTTTATCGCATTCTCTTTGCATTAGTCAGCCTACCGTTGGCTGCGATCTTAATTATTTACTTTTTTGGGCACCGCTATGATGGTTTGCAACTTTGGCAGGTACAAGGAGTGCCAGGAGTGCGAGAATTTGTTTGGCTGCTGTCAGCGATCTCGTTTTTGTTTTTATATCCTGCTACCTTCAATCTACTAGAAATTGCTGCTATTCAAAAGCCCCAAGTTCATCTCTACGAAACAGGAATTATTCGGATTACTCGTCATCCTCAGATGGTGGGACAAATAATCTGGTGTGTTGCCCATACTCTCTGGTTGGGTACTACCTTTACCCTTGTGACTTCCATTGGATTGGTGTTGCATCACTTGTTCGGGGTTTGGCACGGGGATCGCCGTTTGAGCGATCGCTATGGAGAAGCCTTTGAAATTGCCAAACAACGAACTTCAATTATTCCGTTTAAAGCAATTATTGACGGTCGTCAATCTATCTTATGGCAGGAATTTATTCGCCCTTCCTATTTGGGAGTTGCCATTTTTATCGCTTTGCTTTGGTGGTCACACCCTCTGCTGATGGAAGCAACTGGTAGAATAAAATGGGAAATTTAAGCGATCCCCAGTGTCAGCAGAAAATCCCAAATAGATTAAAATTTCAGCTTATCAATTGCCCCAAATCAATGTAGGATAAGTTCAAACGTCTATCAGTGGGGGTGCGTTCAGTTAGCTTGAGATTTTTATTGGTAGTTGAAGGCCCGTTGTCTTTCCTTGGGAGTCAGTGGCAGACTCAGTCAAATTCCCAGGCGGATACAGCAATCAGGAGTCTAACATTCAAAAAAGCCACCGTGAGAGTCCCGATGGCTTTTTTGTCAGAGACACATCAACGCGCTCAATTTTTACTCAATTATTCTGTGTCCTGAGATTTGGTTCCTGAAAGCATCTATCGGCAGTTACTGACTTACCAATCCTTCACTTCAGTACTGATAGGTAGTTTGATATAAAAACCTTATAATCCAAGAGGCGTCATGGTGTTGTCGGTTAGTGAGCAGACATTTACTCAAGAAGTTTTAGAATCTCCTATTCCTGTTTTAGTTAACTTTGAAGCACCTTGGTGTGGGTTGTGTCGGATTATCCACCCGCTATTGTTGCAATTTCAAGCCCAATGTGGGGACGAAATTAAATTAGTTGGGGTTAACGCCGATCAAAATTTTAAATTGTCTACTACTTATAGGCTAAAGTCACTGCCAACTTTACTACTGATTGAAAATGGCACTGTTCGCCATCGCTTGGAAGGGTTTCGTGGCAGAGAAGATTTACGTCTAGCTTTAGAAGACATCAAAGTAAGCTACAGCAGTTACCCGAAAATCTACAAGAGTCCAAAAACAGCCGACTTAGAACGTCGGTCAGCCTGATGGACATTGGGCATTGGGCAGAGGAAATGAGCCATGGCGCAAGTGACCAATGACCAATGACCAATGACCAATGACAAAGGGAGCATCTCAATGAGTGTAAAAACACGCCTGCCCTGGCGAATGAAATTCGCGGCTATACAAACAAAACCCACCTTCGTGGGTTTCAAATTCTTTGAGTCCGCGTAGGCGGACTTCGTTTGTGTAGCCGCGATTTCTAATCGCCTGGTATATTTGCAAAGGTGAGATGCTCCCATGACAAATGACCAATGACAAATGACCAAATCTAAAACCATGCTTAATACCCCACCCAATCAGTCTTGGGTGGGTTATTTTATCCTAAAGGGTGTGTGTCACAATTATTAACAGTTTCGACACGCTAAATCAAGAATTCTAAAAGTAGGCGTCAGTGATGGAAGTAATCTATCAGTATGCCTGGCTGATTCCGGTGTTTCCTCTTTTTGGGGCAATGCTGGTCGGTCTAGGGTTAATCTCGTTGAATCAGGTGACAAACCGCCTCCGGCAGCTGAACGCTGTGGTGATTATCTCTATGATGGCAGCAGCTATGGTGCTGTCGTTTGCCTTGCTCTGGAGTCAAATTCAAGGACACGCGCCTTATCTTCGCACCTTTGAGTGGGCAGCAGCAGGTAATTTTCACCTGAGCATGGGCTACACTATCGACCACCTGACAGCCCTAATGCTGGTGATTGTCACAACGGTAGCTTGCTTAGTCATGGTTTACACCGATGGCTACATGGCTCACGATCCCAGTTACGTGAGGTTTTACGCCTATCTCAGTTTGTTTGGCTCCTCAATGTTAGGTCTGGTGGTCAGCCCCAACCTAGTACAGGTTTATATATTCTGGGAATTGGTGGGAATGTGTTCCTACTTGCTGGTCGGCTTTTGGTTCGATCGCAAGTCAGCAGCCGATGCCGCTCAAAAAGCGTTTGTAACTAACCGCGTAGGTGACTTTGGTCTGTTACTAGGCATTTTGGGGCTATTCTGGGCGACAGGAAGCTTTGATTTTAATATCATGGGCGATCGCCTCGCCGAACTCGTGCAATCAGGTTCGATCAGCAATTTTCTCGCTGTCCTGTTGGCGATTTTAGTTTTCTTAGGGCCAGTGGCAAAATCAGCCCAATTCCCCCTCCACGTCTGGCTACCAGATGCAATGGAAGGCCCCACGCCCATTTCTGCCTTGATTCACGCAGCAACAATGGTGGCGGCGGGTGTTTTCCTCATTGCCCGGATGTACCCAGTATTTGAACACGTTCCAGTTGCAATGAACGTCATTGCCTTTACTGGGGCGTTTACGGCGTTTTTGGGGGCAACCATTGCCATTACCCAAAACGACATCAAAAAGGGCTTGGCTTATTCCACCATTTCCCAACTTGGTTATATGGTGATGGCGATGGGAATAGGTTCCTACAGTGCTGGACTATTCCACCTCATGACCCATGCCTATTTCAAGGCGATGCTGTTCTTGGGTTCTGGTTCAGTAATTCACGGTATGGAAGGTGTCGTCGGTCATGACCCCGCCTTAGCTCAAGATATGCGCTTGATGGGCGGACTGCGGAAGTATATGCCCGTCACCTCAATTACTTTCTTGATTGGTTGCTTGGCAATTTCTGGTATTCCGCCCTTTGCTGGCTTCTGGTCAAAAGATGAAATTCTGGGGAAAGCTTTTGAGGCTAACCCATTTCTTTGGATGATTGGCTGGCTAACTGCCGGAATTACTGCTTTCTACATGTTTAGAATGTATTTCATGACATTTGAAGGCAAATTCCGGGGTACTGACGAAAAAATCAAGCAAAAACTCAAGAGTGCTGCGGCGACAATTGTCCTGGAATTAGAGTCAGCAGAACCAGCCCCGAATTTTGGGCCTGGGGCGATGAAGAAAGGAGAATTGGCTGTAACTAGCGAGCATCATGATTCCCATGACTCCCACGGGCATCACAGCGACTCCCCCCATGAATCGCCGTGGACAATGACGCTACCGTTGGCACTGTTGGCTGTGCCTTCGATTTTGATTGGTTTGGTGGGAACTCCCTACGCCAATTATTTTGAAGAGTTTATCTTTCCTCCTAGCGAAACCCTTTCCGAAGTTATAGAAAAGGCTTCCGAGTTCAATCCGACGGAATTCTACATCATGGCGGGTGCTTCAGTCGGAATTTCTTTGATTGCGATTACCCTGGCTTCGCTGATGTATTTGCGCCGGAAAATTGATCCAGGTGCGATCGCTGCTAAAATCCAACCACTTTACGAGTTATCTCTCAACAAGTGGTACTTTGATGACATTTACCATCGGGTTTTTGTCCTCGGCTTGCGTCGCCTAGCTAGACAAGTTATGGAAGTTGACTTCCGCGTTGTCGATGGTGCTGTTAACCTCACGGGCTTTTTCACCCTTGTTAGCGGTGAAGGTCTGAAGTACCTAGAAAACGGTCGCGCTCAATTCTATGCCTTGATTGTGTTTGGGGCAGTTTTGGGCTTAGTGATTGTCTTTGGTGTTACCTGATTTTAATCGGGGTGGGCGATCGTCCACCCCTAAGTTTTTTAAAAGTAGCGAATAGGCGAATGATAAAGAAGAAATACATTTACTGGCAAGATGATGATATGTGGTTAGGTTATCTCGAAGAATATCCCGACTATTGGACTCAAGGTGAAACTGAAGAGGAGTTAAGAGAAAATCTACTCGATATTTACAATGAATTAACAAGTGGAACTATCCAAAATATTCGTAGAGTTGCAGAACTTGAAGTTTCATGAAACGAAGAGACTTAATCAGTAAACTTGAAGAAATGGGTTGTATCTTCGTTCGTCATGGTGGCAAACATGATTGGTATCAGAATCCAATAACAAAAATATCTCAAGCTGTTCCTAGACATAGGGAAATTAAGGAGCAACTTGCAAAACATATTATTAAGATGCTTAACGATGAAGCAGGCTAATGCTTAGAATAAAAGGTACTCACTATGACCCTTGAACAGCTTGAAGCCGAAGTTCTTGCACTTCCAAAAGATTCTCAAGTGATTTTATTAGCAAGATTACTGGAAAGATTGGGTCAAGAAAGTGGAATAGATCAAGAAATTGCGGCTAGTTGGGCTGAAGAAGCCCAGAAGCGTGATGAAGATATTAACACCAATCAAATTACTGGTATTCCGGCTGAAGAATTGTTTCAACGAGTTCGTGCATCTTTACAATGACAAGAATTGTATTTCATCCATTGGCAGAGCAAGGACTGGTTGATGTCGCAAGTTATTACGAGGAACAAAATCAGGGGCTAGGGCTAACGCACATAATCCAAAACGTGCGTCAACATCCGCGCTGAACCGCAAGCCAGATCACCAACATAATCATTTACTGTAGGTTGCAAAATTCCTACCATTAAATTAATTGTCGCATCAGTCAAAAAGAAGTAAAAACTGCTATTTCTTATGGAGAAGTGATAGAAGAAAATTCTGATGATACACCCTACCCTAGTTATCTAAATATTGAATTTTATAGAAGGTAAGCCGATTCATGTTGTATTTTCCTACGATGAAGCTACAGATACAGGATATGTAGTAACAGCTTATATTCCTGATACTAATATTTGGTTAGATGGTTTTACAACTAGGATACAAAGATGATGAAATGCGTAATTTGTAAGCATGGAGAAACTAAACCTGGTTTAGTAACTGTGACATTAGAAAGAGATGAATGTATTATTGTATTAAAAAAAGTTCCGGCAGAAATTTGTGATAACTGTGGTGAATATTATTTAAGTGATGCAGTTACCGAACAGGTTTTAGAAAAAGCAGAGTCAGCTATTAATAATGGAGCAGAATTAGAGATTATTAGATATGCAGCTTAGTTTTCTTATTGGCGTTTCTGCTTTAGCGATGGGTTTGACTACGCGATCGCTCAAGGTAAGCTTTGTGAAATCTCTCTTTTAGCAGATTGGGCAGATGCAATCAGTTGTTGTTGAGTTTTCTTAAATGATTTATTCCATTTCAATTCATCTTGCAAATCTTCCAGGTACTCTCGGAGATGTTCTGCAACTCTTTCTTGCTCATCTTCAGATAAAGATTCCATCATCTTAATTACAGTAGCGATCGCTGGAGATGACATAATCGAATTTCCCTTATCAACTTTCCCTGTCTATTTTACTAAAAAAACTCAATCAAATCGCCTACTGTAGTACCAATGCTCTAAAGCCGGGAAAATGACTTTCAATTTGTGCGATTATCATTATGGTTATTTCTCCTGTGATGCTTTTTTGCACCAAATTGCTTTTTTCAACAACCACCAAACAGAATCGTGTATTTTTAGCGATAGTTGGGCTACGCGTAGACGCGGAGCGGCTTGTCGTAGACATCGCACCACTAAACTATAATTTTATCGGCTTTATTTAGGTTAAATTTTAGACTTGACTGGGAGTATCGCAACTCACATACTGCACCCCCTAGTGTCAAAAGAGACTGACAAGAGAAGAAACGGGGGATTGCCAATTTAATTAAATCAACCTAACGAGGAAGACGAAATCCCCAAAAAGCTGTTACTTAATAACTAGTGACTTTTTGCCAAACATGATTTTGATAGCAGACTAATTGTGATGAATATAGCTAATTTTCCGTGGCTGACGACGATTATTCTGTTTCCGATAGCCGCGTCGCTACTTCTTCCCATCATCCCTGACAAAGAAGGCAAAACAGTGCGCTGGTACTCCCTCATCGTGGGGCTGATAGATTTTGCACTAATTGTTTATGCTTTTTATACTGGGTATGATTTCTCCAATCCAGATTTGCAGTTGGTGGAAAGTTACCCTTGGGTACCACAATTGGGTTTGAATTGGTCAGTAGGGGCAGATGGCTTATCCATGCCCCTAATTATTTTGACTGGATTCATTACCACGCTGGCGATTTTAGCAGCTTGGCCTGTCACCTTCAAGCCCAAGCTATTTTTCTTCTTGATTTTGGCGATGTATGGCGGTCAAATTGCCGTGTTCGCTGTCCAGGATATGCTGTTATTTTTCCTGGTGTGGGAACTGGAACTAGTACCGATATACTTTCTGCTGTCGATTTGGGGAGGCAAAAGGCGGCAATATGCAGCGACTAAATTCATTTTATACACTGCTGGCGGGTCGCTGTTTATTTTGCTGTCTGCCCTGACAATGGGATTTTACGGCGATACGGTGACGTTTGATATGCGATCGCTCGCCTTAAAAGATTTTGCCCTGAATTTCCAACTTGCCCTCTATGCGGGCTTCCTAATTGCCTACGCCGTCAAGTTGCCGATTATTCCCTTGCACACCTGGCTACCTGATGCCCACGGTGAAGCTACAGCCCCCGTCCACATGTTATTGGCAGGTATTCTCTTGAAAATGGGCGGTTACGCCTTAGTTCGGATGAATGCCCAAATGCTCCCCGATGCCCACGCTTATTTTGCACCAGTGTTAGTGGTTTTGGGGGTAGTTAATATCATCTACGCTGCCTTGACATCCTTTGCCCAGCGCAACCTGAAGCGAAAAATTGCCTACTCCTCAATTTCTCACATGGGCTTTGTGATGATTGGTATTGCCTCCTTCACCGATTTGGGATTGAGTGGGGCAGTATTGCAAATGGTTTCTCACGGGTTAATTGGGGCGAGTTTATTCTTCCTGGTTGGCGCAACTTACGATCGCACCCACACCCTGATGTTGGATGAAATGGGCGGTGTTGCGAAGAGAATGCCGAAGATTTTCGCCATGTTCACCACCTGTTCGATGGCTTCTTTGGCATTGCCAGGGATGAGCGGTTTCGTGGCAGAATTAATGGTATTTGTCGGCTTTGCTACTAGCGATGCTTATAGCTCTACCTTCAAAGTCATTGTGGTGTTTTTGATGGCAGTGGGAGTAATTTTAACTCCGATTTATCTGCTGTCGATGTTGCGCGAAATTTTCTACGGAGAAGAGAACAAGGAATTAGTTTCTCACCAAGCTTTGATAGATGCCGAACCCCGTGAAGTATTTATCATTGCCTGTTTGTTAATTCCAATTATTGGTATTGGTTTCTATCCAAAATTGCTGACTCAAATGTATGACGCGACAACTGTACAATTGACAGCAAGATTGCGTGATTCCGTGCCAACATTAGCACAGCAAAAAGACGAAACACTCAAGGTTTCTTTGAGTGCGCCAGAAATTGGTAATTAAGTTGCGATCGCTACTTTAGTTGAAATATTGATTACTTTGAGGGCGGGTTTTGTACCTGCCCTTTTTGTTACTCACTCGCAATTTTTGATTGGGTAAAGTAAAAAGATTCATTGCTAATTAATTTATTTGCAACCAGTGAAGTAAATCTTCCATAGCAGTAAAATCTAACAAAGCTTCGCCAAGGGTTTCTAATTGATTTAAAGAAAGAGATTGGATACGCTCTTGCAATTCTGGTGATAATTCTCCCACTCGTCTTTGTAGTAACCTTAAAATAAGCCGTTGTTCACCTTCTTGTTTACCTTCTTTTTTTCCGCGCTCGTAGCCGATGCGCTCACCTGTAGTTACATATCTCATAGTTCGTTCCTGCTCAAATTGTTTAAACTCTTCCCAAAACTGATTTTCTAATGCCTTTGGTAATATCATAACCCAATCGATAAATCGATACAGGTTGCGAATATCCTGTTCTTGTAAGCCCAAATCATATAACCTGCGAATTAAGCTAAATTTCCATATTTTGCGTTCTTCGGGTGATGAGCGCGTCTGCTGCGTTTTCAAATGCGCCATAACGACAGTTGCAAATGGATTATTGCTATTTTCTAACTCGTGAAATCGATTTTCATAATCCAAAAGTTTAATACTGCCAAATTCAAAAGTTAAGCGAGTATTGGGATAATTGTAACTGTAATTATTTGGCCGCCATTCGCGGTTTGAATCGCAGAGAATTGCAAGGCTAATTGCTGGTTTATCAAAGCGATCAAATATGCGAAAGTTGTAGGTAAACATCCGCTTAGGAAAGTTATCTTCTTTTTGTGCCTGAATTTAGACATGGATTAATAACCAAAGTTCTTCTCCTTGGATTTGCCAAACTTTGACTAATTGATCGGCATATCGCTTACCCTGTTCTGCTTCACGAGTTATTTGTTGAAATTCTTTATCTAGAAATTCATAAGGACGTTCCCAATCAATTAATGCAGCACTTTCTGGAAAAAAGAAGTGCATTGCTTGAGGAAAATAAGCTTCGATAATTTCTTTCCAAGGGCTATCAAAATCAGCGCGGTCGCTAACATTACTCATGTCATTTGTCATTTACCTAGAGTACCATCAAACTCTGGATAGAGTCGCAACATTTGTACTAGCTAGTTTACTACTTTGAGAAATCGGAATCTCAACCCAAAATTCTGCTCCCTGTCCTGGTTCCGAAATACACCAAATAGCACCGTTGTGTTTTTCTATTACAATCTGAGCGCTAATTGCCAGTCCTAATCCTGTGCCTTTACCCGCGGGTTTTGTGGTAAAGAAAGGGTCAAATAATCGTTGCTTAACTACTTCGGTCATGCCAGGGCCATTATCTGCAATTTGCACAGTTATGCAATCCGTATTGCCTAAATTAGTACGAATTAGAATCTGGCTGGGGTTAGCTTCTATATCTTCAAGAGTTCGCCGACTGTTATAACTATCCAGGGCATCAATGGCATTACTAATGAGATTCATAAACACCTGATTCAGTTGTCCGGCATAGCAATCTACTAAAGGGATATCACCATAAGCTTTTACTATTTCAATTCCGGGATTTACAGACGTTTGTTTGAAGCGATTTTGTAAAATTAGTAGTGTGCTATCAATACCTTCATGAATGTTGACAGGCTTCATATCCGCTTCGTCAAGTCGAGAAAAATTCCGCAAGGATAGAACTATTTCCCGAATGCGATTAGCTCCCATTTTCATTGAAACTAAAATTTTGGGTAAATCCTCAGCCATAAAGTCAAGGTCGATAGCTTCTATATGAGCTTGTACTTCAGGTGTTGAATTAGCATTTGACTTTTGATAGAGTTCTACAAGTTCCAACAAACCCAGGGTATATTCATTTACATGGGTCAAGTTGCCGTAGATAAAGTTAACTGGGTTATTTATTTCGTGAGCTACCCCAGCCACTAATTGACCTAAACTCGACATTTTTTCGGTCTGAATTAGTTGAGCTTGAGTCTGTTTGAGGTTGTGCAAAACTTGGTTGAGTTGTTCTGCGTGAGTAGTTGCAGCAGCAGTAGCAGCGCGACTTTGATTATACAATTGGGCTTGGTCAATGGCGATCGCTAACTGGTCAGCCACACCTTGAATCAGTTCCACTTCATCATCGCTCCAAGGACGCAGCGCTCTACTATGTTCGCAGACAATCACACCCAAACGACCCGACTGAGTTTGAACTGAAACTATCAGTAGAGACTTAAAACCCAATGTCACCAGTAAATTCCGATTCTTGAAATCAAGCCAGGGATCTGTCGCAATGTCATCAAAGCAAAGTAAATTCCCTTGGAGAACAGCCTCACTCAGTGCTTCCACATTCTGGATAGGAGAACAGCCCAAGGGTTCCGGCAAGTCGGTAGCGCAGGCTTGCTGACTCAGTTCAAAACTAGTAGATTCATCTTCTTGATGACACCAAAGGAACTGGCATCGATCGATCTGGAGCAGTTCTCGAACTTCACCCACGACTGTACTCAAAATCGTATTTAGATCCAGCGAGTTGCGAATTTGACTAGATAGACGAGTTTTAAGAATTTTTTCCCGCTCAACTAGCTCTCGCAACTGGGCTTCAGACTGCCTTAACTCTAGCTGGGCCATCTGACGATTGACACTAGCTCTTGCTAGTAGCCAAGAACCAATGCCAATTAATCCTACCAAACCAGCATATAGGAGTAGCAATTGACTCAAAAATCGGTTTGATTTAGTCGTCAACATCTCTGGCGATACCCATGAGACAATTTTCCAATAATAGGATTTGGTATCAGTTTGATTTTGGCTCGGTGCAAAAGCTTGCCCTGCTCCCGTACTAGATTTTTGCCCTTCCAGAAGCGGGTAGACTGTAGTGAAAGTGAACATTCCCTCAGCAGTTAGGAATTGTCCCGATTCTTTTTGAGAAATCTGCTGCCATGCTTGAGGAAAAACTTTGCCAAAAGTGCGGTTTTTGCGATCGGGAAACATAAATCCCCATTCATCCTCAGATTTTGCCCCTTTTAACCAGTAACCATCTGCATTCAGCAGCATTCCCTGGCTAGGGACGTTAGCAAAAGCTTGATTAAAATTATCCAGCAGTTTAGCGCCGAAATAATTTAACACTACAATGCCTCGTTTCTGTCCACGACGATCAAAAACAGGAGTGCCAAAGCGGATCATTGGTTTGAATGGTTGTTCAATCTTACCTTGGTCAATATTGAGGTCAAGGGGAGAGACAAACACTTCTCCTTGGTTAAGTCGCAAAGTGTCATTAAACCAGTAACGCTTTGCTTGCACTTGCAGTTTTTCTTCGGGGACAATCCCTGGTTCACCCTTTTTAAAGTTGACTCTGACAACTTCTTTACCCGATCGATCCAAAAAGCGAATTTGGTCGTAAAGTTTTTTATATTGAGAAAACGATAATAATTCTCTGGAAAGTGCCTGTTTTTCTCCATCCACTCCTTCTAAAATTTTCTGTAGCTCGTTTTCTTTAGAGATGACAATCAAATCTGAAACAGTCGAGTGAAAGTCTCCGCTAATTACTTTTTTTTGTAAATCTACCTTGCCAAGTTCATTCGTTTTTAATACAACTTTCTCAGTTTGTACCTGTTGGTAATAAATAGTCCCTACAACACTCCCAACGAAGGCTGATAATGGCAAAAAAATGGTTAGAAAGTGTCTGATTAAAATTCGTGAATGGATCTGTAATGACATATCTGATACTTAAGTACGATTCAAAAATCGGGCTAAAAATCAGCTAAGTTCCAGCTACGCCATATTTTCGGAGTCAAGGTTGAGAAAAGACTTTTTCTCCTGGTAGGTATAGGTAATCAGCCCAGCTACCAAATTCACCTTGAAATTGAATACTCTGCGACTTCTGGAATGTTCTAGTTGAACAATATTCCACCCTTTTTTGCTATTGTGGGTTAGACACTCTCGTAGTCAGTACCGAAAAATTACCTAATTCAAAAAGTACACTTGCAATTACTTATCAATACTGAGAATGAAGAAAAAGCGATGTCTACGATGGGCTATGATGCTCGTTCGCGCCAGCGTGCCGTACCGATAAGACTCGCTAACGCTTCTCTATGAGACGCTGTTCGCGTTCGCTATCGGCATCGCTAAAAATGGTTCTTTATTCTGGCGCTGCGATCGCATATCCATAGATTACTTACAATCTATCTAAAATAAGATTTGGCAAAACCGCTCATGTTAAACTACAATCCACTGCATTGTTTGCCATCTTCCGAAGAGCTACCCGACTCAAATGATACCCCTGTGGATAATGAAGTCCAAAATTTAATTCCTGGCTTGTTGAAAACCACACTGGCTTTAGTTTGGTGCGATCGTTGGGATTGGTTTTTTGGTGTTGACATGGGTATTTATTATCACCCAGACAAACCAGCCGTTGTCCCTGATGGGTTTCTCAGCTTAGGAGTTAAACGCTTCATTGATGAGGACTTACGTCTAAGTTATGTGCTGTGGGAAGAAAAGAAGCCACCAATTTTAGCAATAGAAGTTGTTTCTCAAATATATCGGGAAGAATATAGCACCAAGAAAAAATTCTATGCCAAAGAGCTAGAAATTTTGTACTACGTTGTATATAGTCCACTTCGACGCAAAAACACACCTTTGGAGGTGTATCACCTAGTTGATGGGGAATATATCTTAATATCAGGAAATCCTGTTTGGCTACCAGAAATTGGTTTAGGAATTGGGCGAGAACGGGGAATTTATCAAGGTATTGTGCGGGAATGGCTGTACTGGTATGACGAGGAAGGGCAAAGATTGCTAACACCAGAAGAACGCATCCGGGAAGCCGAAGAACGCACAGCTTTTGAAGAACAGCGACGTGTGCAAGCAGAACAAAAAGTGAAAATGTTAGCGGAAAAGTTGAAGGCGCTTGGTGTCGATCCAGAAACTTTGTCGTAGATTCACCAAATATCGGAATTTTCGTTGCCTTAATGTTAATTTGCTGGCTGGCTAGGGAATTATATCTATAAAGTAACTAATAGCTTGACGATACAAATCGTGAAGGCTGGTTGCTCAGTAAATATATTTACCAAAACCGGCATCAAAATATGGAAGTTAAATTAGGATTTGGATCAGTTCCAAAACCTCAATATGTTTTTGTCAGCAAAGAATCCGATCGCTGCTGGTATATGCTCTCTGACGATACAAAACAAATCCCAATTTATGAGAGAGCTTTGACCGGAGTAATTACAGGGATAGAAGTTAATAAAAAAGTAGAAACTTCACATGGAGAAACAGAAAAAACTGATTTACATATTCTGGCAGACAAACCTTATGTTATCCGCTCAGGAAGTGAATCTTATTTTTCTAAAAGTTTGTTGCTTGCACTTGATGCCCTGACTTCTGAACAATTGCATCAACCCCTTACGATCGCAGTCAGTCCTGGAGAGAAAACAATTGTGTTTTGTACAATTTATAATCCGGTAACTTATCGGTCTGTAGATTTTAGCTGGGATGGACATAAGGAATTAGCTTGGCAAGCTTTAGGGCAAAAAGTTAGTTTAAAAATTAATAGAATTCAAAATTTAAATCAAGAGACAATCCAAATATCTGCGAATACAACTGCATCAGAGATTAATGCAGTTTTGAAAGCTCAAAGTGACACACATTTAGCCCAATTAAATTGGACTCCAGAGCAGGGAAGGGAGTATTTACAGCAAAAATATGGCAAGCGATCGCGCCTACAACTCACTGATACAGAAATTCTGGACTTTATTGATTATCTGAAGTTACAATTAACCTCAAATTGCTCAAATAGCCATCCAATTTAGCCCAAATCTTCTTCGGTAAGTCCAGCATCTTTCATAATGCTTTTCAAAGTTCCAATCGGTAAATCTTCATTACTATGAACTGGAATGGAAAGTATCAGATCGCAACCTTATTTTGCGTAAATGTGATGACTGCCAGTAATCCGTTTCAATTCCCAACCTTGCCGTTCCAAAATTTTACAAAGTGCTTTACCTGAAACCGCTTTCATAGCGATATTTCAACCAACTCTTTTTCAGGAGAAAGTTCTTCTCGTTCGCTAGCAACTTGCAACCAACCTTGAATTGCATATTGCAGCATCTCTAATAGACATCTCCAGAAATTAAATATGCGTTACCCAGAACCCCTGTAGAGACGTAGCAGTTTTACGTCAAAACAATTCTTTTTCGGAGATGTCTAATAGATGTTCGTAGCGGAATGTGCGTTAATGCACAAATGGCACAAACTAGCAGCCTTCATATTAATTACCACTTTATTTTATATGAGCGATGGTAACACCAGTACCACCATCTGCTTGTTCTGCTGCTTCGTAGTTGTTCACTCTGGGATGTTGTTGCAAAAAGGTGTGAACTCCTTGGCGCAGCTTACCAGTACCGTAACCATGAATAATCCAGACTGGGCCTGTAGCTTCCGAGATGGCTTTATCTAAAATGTATTCAGCATCAGCCACCCGTTTACCACGCAAATCGATGGTATTTTGGGAAGTCCGAATCTCTAGGACACTCTGCGGTGGTGGGGTTACTGGTGCTGGGGCTGGTTTGGCTTTAACGACTGGTTCGGGTTTTTGACCATCTAGAGATTCTACGTCTTGCAACTTCACCGTCATCTTCATTAGCCCAAAGCGAACGCTTAATTCCCCATCTTCATTAGGGGCGGCGATCACATCCGCTATCTGTCCGAGTTTAGGAACGCGGATGCGATCGCCGACTTTCGGCATAAACCCAGCTTTTGGTTTTGCTGGCGTTGCTGGCTGATATTGCTGACCAATCTGATTTAAAGCATTGGTGGCTTGCTGGGCCTCTTGGGCTGTAGGCGTACCTTTTTGCAAGCGGCGGATAACTTGGGCAATTTCACCTTTTGCTTGGGCGATCGCTTGTTGGACTGCTATTTCCTGTGAAGCCCGCAAACTGCTTTCCCTTTCTTCCAAACCTGCGGCTTTTGCGGATACTTCTTTGTATAAACGTTCCGTTTGCTGCAACAAAACTTGGGCTTCGGCTGCTTTGGTTTCCTGGCGGCGGCGTTGGGCTTCTAACCCAGCAATGACCTGGTTAACTTCATCTGTGGCCTCTCCTACTTGGGTTTTTGCCTGTTGTACCACTTCTGGTTTTAATCCCAAGCGTAGGGCAATGGTTAGGGCATTAGAACGTCCGGGGATGCCCCACAGCAGACGATAAGTAGGCGAGAGAGTACTTTCGTCAAATTCAACAGAGGCATTTTCAAACCGCTCATCTTCGTATTTCAGGGCTTTTAGTTCGCCGAAGTGAGTGGTGGCGATGGTTAGCTGGGCATGGTTAGCGAGATATTGCAACAAGGCGATCGCTAAGGCACTACCTTCCACTGGATCGGTTCCTGCGCCGACTTCATCGAGTAAGACTAGGGATTGGGGATTGGGGATTGGGGATTGGGGATTAGGAATTTCCTTTTCCTCAGTTCCAAGTCCCAAGTCCCCAGTCCCCAGTCCCAATTCCCCATCACCTAATGCTTCTAAAATCCGACTAATCCGACGGATGTGCCCAGAGAATGTGGATAAACTTTGCTGTAAGGATTGTTCATCGCCAATATCTGCCAGTACTTGCTCAAACCAAGGTATTTCCACTGGTTCGCGGGCGGGGACAAATAAACCCACTTTAGCCATCAATGCTGCTAACCCTAGAGTTTTTAAGGTTACAGTTTTACCGCCAGTATTTGGGCCGGTAATTGTTACTACCCGAATTAGCGGGTCGATCAGCAAATCTACAGGAACTACTGGTTGCCCTTGTTCGTGCTGTTGTTGCCACACTAACAGAGGATGCCGTAAGTTCCGCAAGGTAATGGTTTCACTGTCTTCACGCTGAATAAATCGCGGGGGATTTGCTCCTAGCCAGTAACTATATCTCGATCTAGCGGTTGCCAAATCTAAAGTTGTGGCGATCGCTAACAATCTCTCTAAATCTGGTTTGACTGCGGCGATTTGTTCGGTCAAAATACGGCGAACCGCTTCTTCTTCGGCTTGCTCTCTGCGGATGATTTGCCGCAGTTGGTTGCCTAGAGGGACTACGGAATTCGGTTCTACGTATAGCGTTGCACCACTGGTAGAGGTATCGTGAACAATACCGGGAATGGCATCTTTTTGCGGTGCTTTTACGGGAATGACAAAGCGATCGCTCCGTTGGGTAATTAGCTGTTCTTGAACTGCCCCAGATTTTGCCTGTAAGATATTTTGCAGCTTTTGGGTAATTTGGGTGCGTAATCGCCGCAAATCCGTACGAATTTCTCCCAGTTTTTGACTCGCGCGGTCAGTTACCTGGGCTCGTTCATCAATACATCGGTGAATTTCTTGTTCTAGTTCTGGATAAGTCCGCAAATCGGCAACCAACTCAGTGAGTATCGGCAAATCTTCCTGATTGTCAATGACACGGCGCAAACTTCTAGCGCCAGCGAGGGTGGTGGCGATCGCTAGCAGTTCATCGCCAGACAAAACTCCGCTACGTTCCGCCCGTTCTAAGGAATCGCCAATATCTTGAATTCCCTCAAATGACAGTCCCGTAGTCAGGCGACTTTCCAGTTGGTAGACTTCTTTGGTTTGCTCTAACAACTGTTCGCTTTGGGTCTGAGAATTGGGTATTTTCAGATGACGCGCAGCTGTCGCCCCCAGCTTAGTTGCCGCGAAGGTGGCAAGGTGCTGGCAAAGGCGATGCCATTCTAATAATTCTAAGGTTTCAGATTGGATCAAGGTTTCAACATCTAATCTGAAATTATCGTAACAATTCTAGCTCCCAGATGGCTAAATCTTAAAAGAGAAAATTTTGCTTTAGTCAAATCAGTCAGTTAGTGCGTGGTAATAACTGGCACACCAAGTTATCTTTCGTTAGAAACTACGCCAACATCAAGTATCATCGAAAACAATACAGAAACTAATTTAAGCAGCAACTATTTCCTTCACCAAAACGTAAGGCTGAACGATGAGAGTATTAAATCGTTTACTGCGCTCAAGATTCCATTCTCCCACTTGTACTGTCGTGGGTTTGGTAATTAATTGCTCATCAATCCACTGCTCCACTGATGGAATATCATCACTGGCGATCGCTACTCCAACATCCACCAAATTTAACTCCGGTGTCACTAAAATTACTGCATCTCGTTGTACATGAGGAATTAGCCACTCCCACTCTGCCTCATCCAAAATTTCTGTTAATTCCGCTCTTAAATCCGACATTACTTCCCAATGTTTATTTGTAGATGGCTATTTTTACATTATTCACTAGTTCTCGGTTCCTGACAAATGACAAATGACTAAACTTCAGATTTCATTTCATCAATTTCAAATAAAGACACAATTACTCCAGCGATGGGAATAGATATAAAAACACCTAATAATCCTGCTACTCTAGCGCCTACTAGCAAAGCAAAAAATATTACCACAGGATTAAGATTCAGCGCACCTTGCATAATTCGGGGCGCAATCAAATTGTCTTGTATCTGCTGGAGAACAATACAGGCTATCAATACTTTCACTGCTAACCAAACACCTTGAGATAAGACAAACAGAGTTACTGTGCTTACTCCTAATGTCGCTCCTATACCAGGAATAAGGGATTTCCAAGTAAAAAAATATTCCGTCGCAGAGGGACAAGGGGGACAAGGGAGACAAGGGAGACAAGGAAGAAAGAAGTCTAGTTGAGTAGACAAATTGAATAATTTATTTTTTGGAGTTACCTAATATCAACGACTCCGACTATTCTTGATAATATCAAAGCAAAAGGTACTTTTAATATGAAGAAAACCAAGAAGGTTGAAATAGTAAGAAATGCACTTAATAATAGCTGACCTCTAAAAAATCCTAAGAAAGACCGTCTGATTATCCTTGTAAATTTATTGCGACGTTGTTTTGGTACTATTTTTAAAATAAAATTCCACAATTTATCTCCATCTAATAGCATGAAGAAAGCCACAACGGCAATCAATACAAAAGTGACAAAATTGGTCATAAACCCTTGTAAAATAGCCAAACTAGTCACAAGAGTTGATACAGCTTGATTCCGCAATTGTTCTTCAATAAAACTTAAATCTATCTGTAAATTACGCCCCCGTAAAAATGCTTCTAGTCCTTCTAATAAAGGTACTAAAGAATTTAAAAAGGCAGTGATACTATTAATTAATTGTTGTCCTTGAGATAAAACTGTTAAGCTCACAGTAATTATCAAACCGCCTATAATCACAATACTGAGCAAAAATACGACACCAACTGCTAAATTGTGGGGCAAAAAACGCCGCAGCCCTTGTACAGGATAGCTGAGTAAAAAAGCGAAAATTGCCGCAAATGTAAAAATCACAATGACCGCTTCAAAGTAAGCTAAAAGCTCTACAATTGCCCAGCCAGAAGCAACTAAAAGCAAAAAGCGGACTAGCGCCAGATTGTTTAATCGCTCCCAAAAATTCTTGGCTTCAAAGCCGCTCATAATGCTGTTTAAGGTGAAATTGACGGTATATTTGCCTAGCATTTGCATTTAAGCAGAAAGTCTGACTTTATTGCTAGAGCGGGTTGAGCTTAAACATACAGAGACTCAAAGGCGATCGCTACCTCCCTAAAGCATATACAGCAGTTTTCTTTTGTATGAAGTACAAGGTTACTGGTTTGGAGGTAGGAAGCAGGAGCTAGAAACTATTTATACCCGATTCATAGTGCTGCATTTTATCCCTTATTTACTTGTAAACTGCTGGATCTGAGCGTGTCTAACTCATCTTCCTAAATCATGCATCTCGTTAATTACCGTGGCACACTTTTGTGTCAACCCTTCCAATTCTTCTTTATTAGTGGAACTGGGAGCATCAATCAAGTTACCAATTCTCACGGTTATGGGAACTGCACGAGGCCGGGATGAGCCTTTTTGTAAAATCTTCTCAGTACCCCAGACACTTACCGGTAATATTGGGGCTTTTGCTTTCGCCGCCAGTAACAATGCGCCTCTTTTGGGGTCTGTAATTCGACCATCTGGGGTGCGAGTACCTTCTAAAAAAACACCAACAGCCCAACCTGTATTGAGATATTCTAAAGCGGAACGGATGGCATTGCGATCGGCATTTCCTCGACTCACCGGGTAAGCACCGTACAATTTAATCGCTTGCGCCAAAACGGGGATATTAAATAACTCTTCTTTCGCCATATACGCCACTGGACGACGTACACAATTAGAGACAATGGGCGGGTCAAAGTAACTAGCGTGATTACTCACTACCACTAGCGGCCCTGATTTGGGGACATTTTCCGCACCATAAATCTGGCCCCGAAAGTAAGAGTGAAGTATGGGGCTGACGACTGACCATTTAAAGGCGTGGTAAAGTGCCAGACTGATAAACGGTTCGCGGTTTTTGTCCACAGAAGATAATGCAAATCAAACTGAATTTAGCATACGCGATCGCCAGTCTCAGATCAAATGTCAGAAAGCTGTAGAAATGAATTGCTTTACCTATCTGGGAATACTAAATTTGGAAATCTTTAGCATTTAGCAGCATGGTTAGTACTTTAGTTACTATTCCCGGATATCACGTTAGTGAAGAATTATACAATGGTTCTCGAACCCTAGTTTATCGAGGGTATCGAGAAGCTGACCAAAAACCTGTAGTCATTAAACTGCTGAAGAATCCTTATCCGAGTTTCACTGAACTGGTACAGTTTCGCAATCAGTACACCATTGCCAAAAATCTTAACTCACCTCTAATCATCCAAACCTATAGCCTAGAACCCTATCAAAATGGCTATGCACTGGTGATGGAAGACTTTGGAGGGATTTCTCTAAAAAAATATTTCACCCATGACCAGACGCAATATATCGCATCTCTATATGATTTTTTAGTTCTAGCGATCGCACTATGCAATACCTTAGATATACTCTACCGGGAGCGGATTATTCATAAAGACATCAAACCCGCCAATATTTTAATTAATCCCGAAACCAAACAAGTTAAATTAATTGACTTTAGTATTGCATCTTTATTGCCAAGGGAAACTCAAACACTGATAAATCCCAATGTATTAGAAGGGACACTTGCTTATATTTCTCCAGAACAAACTGGCAGAATGAATCGGGGGATTGATTACCGCACTGACTTCTATTCTTTGGGTGTCACTTTTTACGAATTACTCACTGGAGTTTTACCGTTCCAGTCAAACGATCCAATGGAGTTGGTACATTGTCATATTGCGAAAATACCTGCGGTATTGGGGAACAGGGAACAGGGAGCAGGGAACAGAGAAGAGATTCCCGAGGTGATTTCAGAGATTGTGATGAAATTGATGGCTAAAAATGCTGAAGATCGCTATCAAAGTGCATTAGGAATTAAATTTGATTTAGAAAATTGTTTAACTCAACTCCAAGAAACGGGTTCGATTGAAAGCTTTAAAATTGCCCAACGGGATGTGTGCGATCGCTTCATTATCCCAGATAAACTTTATGGAAGAGGAGCCGAAGTAGAAACCCTACTCCAAGCATTTGAAAGAGTTAGCCTTGGCGCAACAGAAATGATGTTGGTGGCTGGTTTTTCGGGGATTGGGAAAACTGCGGTTGTCAACGAAGTGCATAAACCAATTGTACGGCAACGCGGTTATTTTATTAAAGGGAAATATGACCAATTCAATCGCAATATTCCCTTCTCTGCTTTTGTGCAAGCCTTCCGCGATTTAATGGGGCAGTTGCTCAGTGAAAGCGATCGCGAATTACACATCTGGAAAACTCAGATTATTCAGGCTCTAGGTGACAATGGGCAAGTAATTATTGAAGTGATTCCCGAATTAGAATGGATCGTTGGCAAGCAACCACCTGCTACAGAATTATCAGGAACGGCAGCACAAAATAGATTTAATTTACTGTTCCAAAAATTTATTCAAGTCTTCACAACAAAAGAACATCCCTTAGTGATGTTTTTGGATGATTTACAGTGGGCTGATTCTGCATCACTCAACTTGATGCAGCTTTTGATGAATGAGTCTGAAAGTCTCTATTTATTAACGATCGGGGCTTACCGAGATAATGAAGTTTCATCGGCGCATCCCTTAATGTTGACCTTAGATGCTGTAGCCAAAGCTAACGCCACCATCAATACCATTACCTTACGTCCCCTCAGTCAGGGGAGCTTAAACCAGCTAGTCGCTCACACCCTCAACTGCAATATCTTAACCGCTCAATCCTTGACAGAACTGATTGCCCTGAAAACAAAAGGCAATCCCTTTTTTGCTACCCAGTTTCTTAAAGCATTGTATCAAGATGGATTGATTCAGTTTGATCTCAACGTGGGACATTGGCAGTGCGATCTGGCAAAGATTCGCACTGTTGCTATGTCCGATGATGTCGTGGAATTTATGGCATCACAGTTACAAAAACTGCCGAATTATACCCAAGATATTCTCAAATTAGCCGCTTGTATTGGCGCACAGTTTGATTTGAAGACTTTGGCGATCGTTTCCGAACAATCTGAATCTGATGCCGCCGTTGCCCTCTGGAAAGCCTTACAGGAAGGACTAATCCTCCCCCAAAGTGAAGTTTATAAGTTCTATGTGGGCGAACTGGATACCACCCAAAACACACAGCAGGTCAGCCTAAATTATAAGTTCCTCCACGATCGCGTCCAGCAAGCGGCCTATTCTCTCATTCCTAACGATCGGAAACAGTTTACTCATCATCTTATTGGAAACTTGTTCCTAGAGAATCTCTCACAGGCAGATCAAGAACAGCAGCTTTTTGAAATTGTTGGCCATCTTAATATCGGTAGTTCATTCATTGTTAATCCCTCGAAACGTGAAGAACTTGCACAATTAAATTTGACCGCAGGAAATAAAGCAAGAAACTCTACTGCTTATGAAGCTGCCTCTAACTACTTTGCTACTGGTATTGATTTATTAGCTACAGATTTTTGGAAGAAGCAGTATCAGCTATCACTGGAATTGTTTCTACAAAGAGCAGAAGCTGAAACTATTTCAGGCCATTTTGAATCAGCATCTCATTTAATTGAAACAATTCTTGATGAAACGGATAACTTAGTCGATCGATGTGCAGCCTACGAGCTAAAGATGCGAATGAATATTGTCTGTGGAGAACCTCAGATAGCAATCGATGTAGCCTTAGTTGCCATAAACCTATTAGGCATTAAATTAGAATACGAACCTCTTACCAATGTTGATTTTGATCAACTATTGAACTTACCGGAGATGAGCGATCCCGCAAAGCTCAAAGGAATGGAAATTCTAGTTGCGGTCTGTCCTGCTGCCTATACCACCCAACCCGAATTAATGTTGCCAGTAACCCTTACCATGCTCAAACTATGCAATCAGCATGGTAATTCACCGATTGCGGCCTTTGGCTACGGTTTGTATGGTGTCTTACTCTGTGGGTTTATGGGTAATATTGAATTGGGTTACAAATTTGGTCAGCTTTCGCTCAAAATCCTTGAGAAATACAATGCTCATTTCCTGAAAAGTAAGGTATATCAACTCTTCTATGCACATGTATGTGCCTGGAAAGAGCCAGTTTCCGCAACCATTGATGGTTTGCTAGAGTCCGTTCAAAGCGGATTAGACACTGGGGATGTAGAATATGCCCTGTACGGCTTGAAAGATTACTGCATTTATTATTTTCTAACAGGTGCATTTCTTGATGATGTCGATGAGATATACAAAAAATATAAAAATCTCAGCCGCAACATTGAGCATGTACATAATGAAATTGCAATTTGGCAACAAATAGGATTAAACCTAAAAGATTTCTCTGATGGAGATGTACTGATTAGTCTTGAAAATTTCAATGAGGAAGATACATTTCAGTACTTGAAAGAGAAGCAACAAAATATAGTTTTGTTTGCTGCTTACTTTGCCAAATGTAAACTTTACTACTTCAAAGGTAATTACGCGAAAGCCATTGAGAATGCAAACAAAGCGAAGACTTACATTGGCTTTGTAACTGGTAAAATCTATACCACAGTTCATAACTTTTATTTCTCGCTGGCATTATTAGGACTTGCCCAAACATTAGAACCAGCACAACGCTCGCTATATCTCAATCAAGTCGAGGAGAATCAAAATCAATTGCAAGTCTGGGCTAATCATGCCCCAATGAATATTATTCACAAATTTCATCTCGTCAAAGCTGAAATTTGCCGAGTTCTGGGAGATTACAAGGAAACGATCGAACACTACGATCGCGCCATATCTGGAGCCAAAGCCAACGAATATATCCAAGAAGAAGCCTTAGCTAACGAACTAGCAGCTAAATTCTATCTTGACTGGGGTAAAGAGAAAGTCGCCGCCAGCTATATGCAGGAAGCTTATTACTGCTATTGCCGTTGGGGAGCTAAAGCCAAAACTGATGATTTAGAAACTCGTTATCCCTCATTGCTTTGCCCGATTTTGCAGCAGTCCGATCCCTCGGAGACAATGTTAAGCACACTAACCACGCTCGCATCTCGCGCCTATTCACTTCACTCCAACACCCGCAAAAGTTCTAGCAGTTCCAGCATCAATACAACCCTCGATTTTGCTGCCATTCTTAAAGCCTCCCAAGCACTTTCGCGGGTGATTCAGTTAGAGGATCTGCTCCACCAACTTACCCAAATTATTCTGCAAAATTCGGGTGGCGATCGCTGTGCGTTAATCTTACCCAATGAGAATGAAGTTTGGGAAGTGCGGGCGATCGCCACACCCAGCGCCACTGAACTGTACTCCGAACCCCTGGAAAACAACCCCAATCTCCCTGTCAAACTGATTCAATATGTCAAAAACACTCACGAAGTCGTGGTGATTGACGATTTAGAAACCGATTTACCCGTAATTGAGGATTATTTGAGACTACAGCAGCCGAAAAGTGTGCTGTGTTTACCGATTCTCAATCAAGGACATTTGGTTGGTATTTTGTATCTCAAGAATCGCTTAACCAGTGGTGTGTTTACCAGCGATCGCATCATTATTCTCGACTTTCTCTGCACCCAAGTGGCGATTTCTCTAGAAAATGCCCGACTTTACAATCAAGTCCAGCAGACCCTTGCCAACCTGCAACAAGCCCAGTTAAAAATTGTCCAAAGTGAAAAAATGTCGGCGCTAGGTAACTTAGTCGCTGGGGTAGCGCACGAAATCAACAATCCCGTTGGCTGTATTATTGGCAATGTTGATGCTGTCCAAAATTCCATCAATGACCTATTTGGGTTGATTGACCTCTACAACGATAAATTCCCCCAACCTGGGACTGAGATTGAAGAGGAATTAGAGACAATCGACCTGGAATATTTACGAGATGATTTACCCAAGTTAATCAGAGCCATGAAAGATGGTGGCGATCGCATCAAGTCTATTAGCAAGAGTCTTCGTACTTTTTCGCGTGCCGATAGCGACCAAAAACAAACCTTCAACCTCCACGAAGGGATTGATAGCACCATCTTGATTTTACGCCATCGCCTCAAGGCTTCGGAGACTCGTCCAGCCATTGAAGTTGTCACCAACTATGGTAATTTACCTCCCGTAGAATGCTTTCCTGGGCAACTAAATCAGGTATTTATGAATATTTTGGCTAATGCTATTGATGCCTTGGATGAATCTAATCAGGGACGCAGTTTTGAGAAAATTAAAACCAATCCTAACCGAATTACAATTCAAACATCGGTAGAAAATAAAAGCGTAAAAATTGCCATTATGGATAATGGTAAGGGAATGAACGAAGAAATAAAACAAAAGATTTTTGACCATTTATTTACTACGAAAGCTGTCGGAATAGGGACGGGATTAGGATTAGCGATCGCTCGGCAAATAGTTGAAGAAACTCACGGCGGAAAATTGAGCTTTAACTCAGTTCTGGGTCAGGGTACAGAATTTGTAATTGAAATTCCGGTATAATTATTTTTGGCTCTTTTTGGTAAAAGAATTCAGGTATCTGGGAATACTAAATCTGAAAGTCTTAAAGATTTAGTAGTATGCTTCACACTATTGTCAGTATTCCCGGATATCGGATCGGTGAAGAACTCTACAACGGTTCTAGAACCTTAGTTTATCGAGGGTATCGAGAAGCTGACTCATTACCCGTAGTGATTAAACTGCTGAAAAATCCATATCCCAGTTTTAGCGAACTCTTGCAGTTTCGCAATCAATACACCATTGCCAAAAATCTTAACTCACCCTTAATTATCCAAACCTATAGCCTCCAACCGGATCAAAATGGCTATGTCTTGGTGATGGAAGACTTTGGGGGGATTTCTCTCAAAGATTATTTTGCTGCTGACCAGACGCGATATATCGCGTCTCTAGAAGAGTTTTTACAGATAGCGATCGCACTTTGCAACACCTTAGATATACTCTACCGCGATTGCATTATTCATAAAGATATTAAACCCGCGAATATTTTAATTAATCCAGAAACCAAACAAGTTAAATTAATTGACTTTAGTATTGCATCCCTCCTACCACGAGAAACTCAAACACTCATCAGTCCTAATATGTTACAAGGGACACTTAGTTATATTTCTCCTGAACAAACAGGAAGAATGAATCGCGGGATTGATTACCGCACTGACTTCTATTCTTTGGGTATAACTTTCTATGAATTACTTACAGGAGAGTTACCCTTTCAATCAAATGATGTGATGGAGTTAGTGCATTGTCATATTGCTAAAGCAGCACCCAATTTAAGGGAAATGGGGAAAGGGGGAAAGAAAAGAGAGATTCCCCAAGTTCTTTGCGATCTTGTCAGCAAATTAATGGCTAAAAATCCTGAAGACCGCTATCAAAATGCATTAGGAATTAAATTTGATTTAGAAAATTGTTTAACTCAACTTCAAGAAACTGGTAAGATTGAGAACTTTAAAATTGCCCAAAGGGATGTGTGCGATCGCTTTATTATTCCCGATAAACTTTATGGACGAGGAACCGAAGTATCAACCCTACTTCAAGCATTTGAAAGAGTTAGTCTTGGTGCAACTGAAATAATGCTGGTAGCTGGTTTTTCAGGTATTGGTAAAACTGCGGTGGTGAACGAAGTTCATAAACCTATTGTTCGGCAACGCGGTTATTTTATCAAAGGCAAATATGACCAATTTCAGCGAAATATTCCCTTCTCGGCATTTGTGCAAGCATTCCGGGATTTAATGGCACAATTATTAACAGAAAGCGATACTCAGATCCAGCAATTTAAAACCAAAATTTTAGAGGCTGTCGGTGATAATGGACAAGTAATTATAGAAGTCATCCCCGAATTAGAAAGAATTATTGGTCAACAACCACCTACTACAGAATTATCAGGAACTGCGGCACGAAATCGATTTAATTTATTATTTCAAAAGTTTACCCAAGTCTTTGCTACTGAGGCGCATCCATTAGTGATGTTTTTAGATGACTTGCAATGGGCTGATTCGGCATCACTGATGTTAATGCAGTTATTGATGGCTGATACAGGTTATCTCTTTTTAATTGGTGCTTATCGTGATAACGAAATCAACCCAACACATCCGCTAATCTTGGCTTTGAATGATATCCAAAAAACACAAGCCATTATTAATACGATTACTTTAGCGCCGCTAAGTCAAGTCCAAGTGAATCAATTAGTGGCTAACACACTTAAATGTGGAGAAAGTTCGGCATTACCTATTTCTCTACTGATATCTCAAAAGACTGAAGGCAATCCGTTTTTTGCTATCCAGTTTCTTAAGGCATTACATCAAGATGGGTTCATTAAATTCATCCCTCCAACCTTCCCTTCTCAAGGGAAAACTACGGGAAATTGGCAATGCGATCTGACGCAAATAAATCAGCAAGCAATTACAGATAATGTTGTTCATTTCATGGCATTTCAATTGCGAAATTTGCCTCAATCAACTCAATATTTGTTGCAATTGGCTGCTTGTATTGGCAATCAATTTGATTTAGCAACTTTGGCGATTGTTTCAGAACAATCAGAAATTGAAACGGCTGCTAATTTATGGAAATCTTTGCAAGAAGGGTTGATTTTACCTATTAGTGATATTTATAAGTTTTATCAGGGAGAAGATTGGGATAAATGGGCGCTGTCAAATGAAAATACCAATAAAAAATTAGCTAAGTATACATTTTTACATGATAGAGTGCAACAAGCTGCCTATTCTCTAATCCCCCATCGTCAAAAACAAGCAACTCATCTCAAAATTGGCGAATTACTTCTACAAAATTCCTCTCAAATACAACAAGAGGAAAAACTGTTTGATATTGTTGGGCATTTAAATTTAGGGCAAGAGTTAATTACTCAATCAAGCGATCGCCTTGCATTAGCTAAACTGAATTTGCAAGCGGGAGTGAAGGCGAGAAACTCTACAGCTTACGCAGCCGCGAGGGTTTATTTACAAACGGGAATTAAGCTACTTGAGACAAACTGCTGGCAAGATCGGTATGAATTGACTTTGAATCTGTATGTTGCAGCTGTGGAAGTTGCCTATTTGAATGGTGACTTTGAAGGGATGGAACAGCTAGCAGCCTTGGTATTGCAGCAGGCGCAGACAATTTTCGACAAAGTGAAAATTTACGAAATTCAAATCACGGTACAAACGGCTCGCAGCCAAATGTTAAAAGCGATCGCTGTGGGAAGAGAAGCACTGAGTCAATTAGGAGTGGATCTCCCGAATGCAACCGATGAAGCTCAAGTCGCCAAAGTTCTACAAGATATTGCAAGCCTTCAAAGCGGCAACGATCTGTCTGCCTTAGTTAATTTACCCACCATGAGCGATCGCACCGCCCAAGCCGCAATGCAACTATTAGGAATCTTGTTTCCACCAGCGATCCAAGGAATGCCGGGGTTACTGCCCCTCTTAGGGGCAACGATGGTGAAGCTATCACTCCAGTTTGGGAATGCACCCATCTCAATGGTCGGATATGCGATTCATGGAATGGTGCTATGTGCATTTTACGGCGAAGTTGAAACAGGCTATGAGTTTGGTAAATTAGCCCTCTCGCTGCTGGAACAATTGAACGATCAAACAAGAAAGTCATTCACTCTCAACCTGTTTGGGGCTTTCATCCAACATCGCCAGGAAGCACTAAGAGCAGCGATACCGATGCTCAAAGATGGCTACATAGCTGGCGTGGAAACAGGCGATTTTCTCAACGCTGGCTACAACATAGTAGCTTCCATGAATAGTTCGCTTTTCGCAGGTGTAGACCTAAACATTTTGGCATCCGAATTGGCTGCTTACAATAGTGCCCTAACTCAGATGAAACAAGATTCGGCGCATATTCATTTGAACATAACGGGGCAAGTGGTGCAGCATTTGAGGGAAACGGTGAGCCAACCAGATTGCTTAATTGGCATTGCCTACAATGAAACATTAATGCTGCCGAAGCACCGACAGGATAACGATCTCACGCCTATTGCCATTGCCTACATCTACAAACTGATGCTTGCCTACTACTTTGGCAACGATCGCGCTGGCCTCGACTACATCACCCAAGTGAAGTCCTATTTGACGGCAGTATCGGGATTGGTTTTTATTCCCATTTTCCATTTTTATGCCGCACTAACGCACTTGTCACTTATTCTCAACCAGTCAGAATTGCAGCAAGCCGAAATGCTTACTGTTGTGGTCACTCATCAAAGTATTGTGCATCAATCGGCACAAAACGCGCCCATGAATTATCTGCATAAATGGCATTTAATTGAGGCTGAAAAACAACGAGTGTTGGGCAATAAAGCAGAAGCACTTGAACATTACGATCGCGCCATCTCCCTCGCCAAAGAAAACGGTTACATCCAAGAAGAAGCCATTAGCAACGAGCTAGCAGCCAAATTTTACCTAGACTGGGGCAAAGAAAAAGTTGCTCAAGTATATATGCAGCAAGCATATTACTGTTACGCTCACTGGGGTGCAAAAGCCAAAGTGGAAGATTTAGAAAAACGCTATCCTCAGCTACTGCAACCCATTCTGCAACAGCAAGGAATCAATCTCAACCCTTCAGAAACTATTGCTTTTCGTAGAACTTCTTCTTCCACTCCCACTTCTAGCGCTGGTAGCACCAGTATTTCCGATGCTCTAGATTTTACCTCAGTTCTCAAAGCGGCTCAAGCTCTTTCCAGTTCTCTAGAATTAAATCAACTCATTACTAACCTCAACCGCATTATTTTAGAAAACTCTGGCGCGAAAAAATCTGCACTAATTCTTCCCCAAGATGATACTTGGCAAGTACGAGCAATTACCTTTATTGAGGATGAGGAAATACAAACTATCCTAAAATCGCAATTACTAGACAACTGTCAAGATATTCCTGTAAATATTATCCATTACGTCAAAAATACCAAGCAAACAGTTGTTATAGACAATTGTCAAACAGATATTCCTGGGGTAATTGGGGAATATATGCACTCCTCACAACCCCAGAGTGTGTTATGTACCCCGATTATTAATCAAGGGCATTTGGTGGGGATTGTTTACCTAGAAAATCAACTGACTCAAGGAGTATTTACTAGCGATCGCCTTTCTGTTTTAAATCTCCTCTGCACTCAAGCGGCGATTTCTTTGGAAAATGCCCAATTATATAATCATCTCCAGGAGCGAGGAAAGTTCCTCAGTAGTATTTACGAAGGTGTCGGCTGTCTTATCTTTGTAACTGATATCCGGGATAATGGTAGGTATGAGTACACAGGATGGAGTAAATCGTGCGAATTAGCGGTTGGTATCTCGGCTTCCCAAGTGCTGGGTAAAACTCCGCAAGAAGTAATCGGTTCTGATGAAGGTGCAGCAGTCGAGCAAAAATATCTGCATTGTTTCCAAACCGGAATACCCGTCACCTATGAAGAATGTCTAACATTTAATGACCAGAAAATTTGGTGGTTAACCACACTCAATCCATTAAAAGATGAGACGGGCAAAGTTTATCGCGTAGTTGGGACAACTATTAATATTAGCGATCGCAAACAAGCTGAAGCAGTGGTAACAGGAAAATCTCAAGCACTCGGAATAGCCTTAGAAGATTTACAACAAGCACAATTAAAAATTATTCAAAGTGAGAAAATGTCTGCATTGGGTAATTTAGTTGCTGGGGTAGCGCATGAAATGAATAATCCTTTGGGCTTTATTTCTGCTAGTCTCAAACAAAGTAAACCCAGCATTGCTGATATTGTTGAACACTTAAAACTATATCAGTTAAGTCTCCCAAATCCTGGCGAACAAATTATCGCTCATGCTGAAGAAATAGACTTAAATTATACCTTAGAAGACTTACCAAAAATTATTGATTCAATGGTGATGGCGTGCGATCGCCTCAAAAATATCAGCACTAGTTTAAGAACTTTTTCCCGTGGTGACAAAGATTACAAAGTTGCATTTAATATCCACGAAGGTATCGAAAGTACAATTTTAATTCTTAAACATCGCCTTAAAGAAAACGAACTACGCCCAGCAATTGAAGTTATAAGCGAATATGGAAAATTGCCCAAAATAGAATGCTTTCCGGGGCAATTAAATCAGGTATTTATGAATATTCTTGCCAATGCTATTGATGCCCTAGAAGAGTCAAATACTGGGCTGAGTTTTGATGAGATTAAGTCTAATCCTAACCGAATTACAATTAAAACCTCCCTGGAAAATCAAGGCGTGAAAATTTCTATTGCTGATAATGGCAAGGGAATGAATGAAGAAGTGAAACAAAAGATTTTTGACCACTTATTTACGACAAAAGCTGTAGGGAAAGGTACGGGATTAGGGTTGGCGATCGCGCGTCAAATTGTCACAGAGAAACATGGAGGAGCAATCGAGGTAGATTCTAAACCAGGCGAAGGTACTGAATTTGCAATCCAGCTACCGATTTAGCATATCCACGCGAACTTTCTGGAAATATTCAGCCTAAACACTAATCTCTGTGACTCCATGCTTACCCAATTTAGACAAACCCTTCAGAAACAGTGGTATGTCCGTTTCGTTAAGAATCGCCCTACCTCACTTACCTACAAAACACTAATAAATATGGCATTGCGAGTAACAGTAGTGGTACTCGTCTCTGCTGGGGTGAGCTATATCCATGTCATGTCCCGCTTAGAAGCCCAGACTCAAGTCCAGCTAGAAAAGTACATCAGCGCCCGAGGACAGTATGAAAGCAGCATCTTTAAACTCGCACAGGATAACCTCACTTTGCTGCGCGATCGCCTTTTGCAAGAATTCAAGCAACCCCCTAATGATTTCTAGGCTGAATTTGAGCGGCAATATTTTTCGTGGAACGATGGTACTAAACGCAATTTTCCCCAAAATCGACCGCGCAAAGACTTTGATTCTACTCGATATGCCGGCTCGTTCATTGGTCAAAATGTGCAAATTACTAAAGAACTAAAGCAGCAATTACTAACTGCTAATACGCTGATTAGTGCCTACGGATCTGCTTGGTCTAATCAGTTTGTTGATACTTATTTCGTGAGACGAGAAAATGCAACGACAACCTATTGGAAAGGTGTGCCGATCTTGTTGGAGACACCGCCTGATTTCTATATGCCGAAAGAGGAATTTTTTTATATTGCCGATCCTCAGCATAACCCGTCTCGATCGACGAAGTGGACAGGTGTTTATCTCGATCTCAGTGTTAAAGTCTGGATGATTTCGGCAAGTGTACCTGTCTATGAGGGCGATCGCTTCCTGGGCGTTGTAGGACATGATGTGGTCTTAACCGATTTGATGGAGCATACAATCCAGGATCAATTACCGGGTACTTACAATCTAATTTTTCGCTCAGATGGTCGTTTAATTGTCCATCCCGACCGGACTGCCCAAATTCAACAAGCTCAAGGTCAATTAAAAATCGATACAATCAACGATCCTCATCTCAACCGCATTTTTCAGCTAGTGACAAACGCTCAACCAAAAACCCACGTCCTGGAAAATAGCCAAGACCGTGAATACTTAGCAGTGACTCGCTTACAAGGCCCAGATTGGTATTTTGTCACAGTCTATCCGAAATCACTGTTATCGGGGGAAGCATGGGATATGGCTCAGTTTATTTTAATTTCTGGTGCAGTGGCGCTGCTGGTTGAAGTGTTGTTGCTCTTGTCGGTGTTGCACCAACAAATCGCTAGACCCCTCCAGCAATTAACCGCAGCTAGTAACCAGCTTGCTGACGGTGACTTTGCGATCGCTCTCGATACCACACGACAGGATGAATTGGGAGGACTGGCCAGTTCTTTCAACAGCATGGCAAGTCAGTTAAAGACTTCTTTCATTCAATTAGAACAGGTAAATAATGCGTTAGAGCTACGGGTTGAGGAGCGGACAACAACGTTACAAAAAACACTTGAAGAACTGCGTCGGACTCAAACCCAGATGATCCAAAGTGAAAAAATGTCAGCCTTGGGGCAATTGGTGGCAGGTGTGGCACATGAGATTAATAATCCTGTTAACTTCATTCACGGCAACCTAACCCATATAGAAAATTACGCCCAAGATTTATTGAAATTTATCCAACTGTATCAGTCTCACTATCCCAATCCAGTGGCTGAAATTCAAGCTGAGGCTAAAGAGTTGGATCTAGAATTTATTCGAGATGATTTACCTAAGATGCTGTCTTCGATGAAAATTGGCACTAATCGCATTCGGGAAATTGTGCGATCGCTCCGCAATTTCTCCCGTTTAGATGAAGCTGAATTTAAGGCGGTTGATATTCATGAAGGCATTGATAGTACTTTATTAATTTTGCAGCATCGTCTGAAAGAGCAACCACAGCGTCCAGCAATAGAAGTGATAAAAAACTATGGTAATTTGCCTCCAGCGATCTGCTATCCAGGACAACTCAATCAGGTATTTATGAATATTTTATCTAATGCGATTGATGCCTTAGAAGATGCAAATCAGCAGCACCTGCCTACAGAAGTTACTTCCCATCCCAACACAATTTGGATTCAGACTAGCTTATCCGTGATGGAAATCGTGATTTCCATCACGGATAATGGTCTTGGAATTACAGATACAGTTCTCAAAAGGTTATTCGATCCCTTTTTCACAACTAAGGATGTGGGTAAAGGATCTGGATTAGGTTTAACTATTAGCTATCAAATTGTGACTGAACTACATCAAGGTAAACTTCATTGTAATTCCACACTAGGAAAGGGTACAGAATTTGTCGTCACCCTACCAATAAAAGCTAATTTCATAATTTGATGATTGCTTCGCGTTTGTAGGAAGTGTTTCTAAAGTAAGTCTTTTATTCGCGGTAATTAGATTTAAGCTTTTTAGACACAATAAAATTGTCATTACGAGTGCAGCGATAGCGGAACGAAGTAATCGCATAATCTCGTAGTTTATGCGATTGCTTGTCTGCGACACGCACTTGCGTTCGTCGTTCCTCCTCTCTACGAGGCGCTGTTCGCGTTCGCAATGATAAGCTCAGGTGAGCGATCGCACAACCTCAGGGTAGATAACGAAACCAAGTGAAAACCCATATATTCGACCATTTATATACTCCTAAAGCAGTTGGTAAAGGTACGGCTTTAGGACTAGCGATCGCTCGTCAAATTGTCGAAGAAACCCATCCAGGCAAATTGAGTTTTAACTCAGTTCTGGGTGAGGATACAGAATTTTTTATTGAAATAAATTTATAAAAAAATTAAACAGGTAAATTAGCAGCACTTTGGATATTTTCTAATATTAAGTCAGGACTACTACGTTTAATCAAGCCAGTTAAAACTTTGCCAGGGCCAATTTCTATTACTCGCTGGATACCGTTGGCTGGTAATTGCAGAGAAATTTCTCGCCATCTTACAGAACCAGTCATTTGTTTGTTTAAACGTTCCTTTAAAATCTCGGCATCAATAGATGGAATTGGTTCGACATTAGATAACACTGGTACAGTAGCTGGCTGAAATTCCACAGATTCTAAAATGTCCTGGAATTGGGCAGCCGCAGGTGCGATTAAATGTGAGTGAAATGCTCCAGAAACTTTTAAAGGAATAGCACGCTTGGATTTCACTTGAGTCATCACTGCTTGCACAGCCTCAGTCGTGCCTGAAATTACCACCTGAGCCGAACTATTATCATTTGCTAGTACTACATCAGGGGTTTCGGCAATGACTTTTTCCAACTGTTCGCGGTCAAAATTCATCAAAGCCGCCATCATGCCACCGACGGCATTATCCATGAGTTCTGCACGACGCTTTACTAGATATAAACCAGCCGACCACTCAAAGACACCCGCTACATAAAGGGCAGAATATTCTCCCAAACTGTGGCCAGCAACTAAATCTGGTTGGTGTCCTCGTTCTCGAAGAAGATCGGCAAGAATGCTTTCTACCACATAAAGAATTGGCTGAGTGTATAGCGTCTGTGATAACTTTGCTTCTTCGTTTTGACAGATTTCGGTTACAGACCAGCCCAAAACTTCCTCGGCTTGGGCAAATTTGTCTTTAGCGGATGGTATATCTAATAAATCTATTCCCATTCCCAATGCTTGAGAACCTTGTCCGGGAAACACCCATGCAGTTTTAGTCATTAGTCATTAGTCATTAGTCATTAGTCATTAGTCATTAGTCAGTGGTCAGTGGTCAGTGGTCATTGGTCATTGGTCATTAAAAAAGGACAAATGACAAATGACAAAGGACAAAATATTTATCTTCCCCATTGAAAAATTGCCGCACCCCAGGTAAGACCGGCACCAAAACCGGATGTAGCAATGATGTCATTGGGTTTAATTTTACCTTGTCGTACTGCTTCATCCAAAGCTAAGGGAATGGAAGCAGCTGAGGTATTACCATACTGAGCGAGATTACTTATAACTTTATGTTCTGGGACATTCAGGCGTTGGGCAACGGCATCGATAATGCGCTGATTAGCTTGATGTAAGACTAGCCAATCTATTTGGTCAACGCTCAGGTTAGCTTGAAATAAGGCTTTATCAATAATTTCTGGCACTTTTTGCACAGCAAAGCGATAGACTTCTTTGCCGTTCATAGTAATAGGTTGATAAGTGCCTTTAGTAATATTTACACCGGGGAGCAATTCTTGGGAAGCGCCTGTATAAGCAAGGTTGAGGTGATGATTCTGAGTGCCATCACTTTTAAGGGCAAATCCTAATAAGCGATCGCTTTTGTTAGCCTGCAATACTACTGCCCCTGCACCATCGCCGAATAATACACAAGTGCGCCGATCTTCCCAATCCACCCAGCGAGAGAGGATATCTGCCCCGATCAACAGGACGTTTTTATAAACACCTGTTCTAATGTACTGGGCTGCTGTAACTAGACCAAACACAAAGCCAGAGCAGGCTGCTGTCAAGTCAAAGGCTACTGCGTTGGTGGCTCCTAATTGCGCCTGGACTTTACAAGCACTACCAAACAAATCGTCAGGGGTGGAAGTCGCTAGCAGAATTAGGTCTAGGTCTTCTGGTCTAATTCCTGAAGCTGCGATCGCCTGAATGCTGGCGGCAGTAGCGAGTCCACTTAGGGACTCAGATGGTGTGGCTAATCGTCGTTGACGAATTCCCGTTCTCGTTGCAATCCACTCGTCTGATGTTTCAACTAGTTCAGTCAATGTCTCATTGTGTAAGGAAGTTGCGGGTACTGCCGAGCCACTTCCGGTAATTGCTACGCCTAAGTTTTGCACTCCTAATCTCCCAAGCTATCAGCTTTTGTCCTTTGTCAGTTGTCCTTTGTCATTTGTCCTGTGTCAGTTGTCCTGTGTCAGTTGTCCTTTGTCCTTTCCAAATGACCAATGACTAATGACTAATGACTAATGACTAACCGCTCTCGCGCTCTAGGATATATTGGGACTGAATTCGTTGTAGCACCTGGTTGTCAACAGCTTCTTTGGCCATGCGAATTGCATTAAAAATTGAAGGTGCTTGTGAGCTACCGTGACCGATAAAACAAACTCCTGCCACGCCTAACAGCAAAGCACCGCCGTGTTCTGCATGATCCATCCGTTGCTTAACTCGCTTCAGATTTGGTTTTAAAATTGCTGAACCAATTTGACCATGCAATCCTTGGGGTAATTCTTCCCGCAGAATTTGCAGAATTACTTCTCCAACGGCTTCGGCAAATTTCAATAGTACATTGCCCACGAAGCCATCGCAGACAATAACATCAAAGTGACCCGAAAGCACATCACGCCCTTCGGCATTGCCAATAAAATTAATTTGAGAATTTTCGCGGAGTAGTTGGTGGGCGCGGACGGCTGCATCATTGCCCTTGGAGTCTTCTTCACCGATATTCAACAAACCCACTTTCGGTTCGGTTGTACCTAAGACATATTGACTGTAAGCCGAACCCATGACGGCAAACTGCTCTAAAAACTTCGGACGGCAATCTACATTTGCGCCGACATCAAGGACTAACACAGGTTTGCCAGCAACAATTGTTGGAAAAACAGTCCCGATTGCTGGACGGTCAATTCCCGGCAATCGTCCTAAGCGGAGCAAAGCTGATGCCATAGCTGCCCCAGAGTGACCTGCAGAAAATACCGCATCTGCTTTTTGGTGCTTGACTAAATCCATCGCCACATTAATAGAAGCCTTGCGTTTGCGTCTTACTGCATTTAAAGGCTCTTCATCCATTGCGATCGCTTCTTCAGCAGTCACGATCTCTATCTGCCCTAGATTCGTTTTTGGCGGGAAGGCAGCTTCTATTTGTTGGGGATCACCAACTAGTAATATATCTACACCCAATTCTTCCTTTGCTCGCAGTGCGCCAGCAACGATTTCACCGGGTGCGTGATCCCCTCCCATTGCGTCAATTGCGATCCGTACGCGAGTCGATCCCATTGCTCAGAGCTTTTAGAAACCTTATAAATTTTACCAGATGGCAAAGCCCGAAAAAGCTTAACTTTCTGACTGCCAAATTATTTCTGTTACTATTGCAACAATTTTTACTGGCAAGCTCAAGATAGCACGAATTTGGGTATTGGGCATTGGGGAAGGTGGGGCCCCCTCTGGGGATAAGGGGTAATGGGGACTGGGGACTGGGGATTAGGTAATGGGCATGGTGAAGAAACCTTCTAGTCTTCCTAGTAAGACTAGTCCCCAATACCCAGTCCCCAATACCCAGTACCCAATACCCAGCCCCTAATCCCTACTCCCCAATCTCCAAAACCCAGCTAACTAGTGTCCGAACGCCGTAGCCGGTTGCCCCTGCGCTGTTGTAGCCATTTTCTTTATCTGTCCACACGGGGCCAGCAATATCTATATGGGCCCAAGGTGTCTCTTTGACGAATTGTTTCAGGAAAAGTGCAGCAGTAATAGCACCACCTGGACGCGGCCCTGTATTTTTCATGTCCGCGATGCCAGACTTTAGCCCTTCAAAATATTTTTCTTCCATTGGCATCCGCCAAATCTTTTCCCCTGAAGTTTGGGCAGCTTTCTCGATTTGGGAAGCTACACCATCATCGGGAGTGTACAAACCAGCAATATCTTCACCCAAAGCAATGACATTAGCACCGGTTAGGGTAGCTAAATCCACGATCGCATCCAACCCTAATTTGTCGGCATAAACCAAGGCATCTGCTAAGGTTAAACGTCCTTCAGCGTCGGTGTTGTTCACTTCGATTGTTTTGCCGTTTGATGCTGTGAGAATATCTCCAGGGTGCATGGCGTGACCGCTAATCATGTTTTCTGCTACCGCCGAGATAAAGTGAACTTCAACATCTGGCTTAATTTGAGCAATTGCTTTTGCCGCGCCCAAGGTAGCAGCTGCGCCACCCATATCCATTTTCATGGTTTCGATGCCACTACCAGCACCTTTAATATTGAGTCCGCCGGAATCGAAGGTTACACCTTTACCAATAATTGCTAGTTTCTTTTTCGGTGTACCTTCTGGTTTGTAAGTCAGGTGAATGAATTTAGGTGGCAACTCGGAACCTTGCGATACTCCCAAAAAAGCACCCATACCCAACTTTTCACAGTCTTCTTTTTCTAGAATTTTTACTTGTAAACCGTACTCCTTTGCGATCGCTTGAGCAGTTTCTGCCAAAGTAATTGGTGTGACTGCGTTGGCTGGTGCTGCTACTAACTGCCGTGCCAAATTTACCCCAGAAACGATTTGATTGGCGCGGGCAATGGCGGCTTCTTGTCCACCGAAACCTAGTAAATCTACGCTTTCTATTTGCGATCCTTTCTCTTCTGGTTCTGATTTAAAGCGAATATCTTGGTAAAGTGCTAATTCCACACCTTCTGCGATCGCTTGGGCACTGGCCGCTGGATCGTTATTCCATAATGGAAAACTAAATCCCAGAATTTTGCTTTTTTGCTTTTTTCCTACCCTAGCTACAGCAGCAGCAGCGCGTCGCAGAGTATCTAGTTTTAGTGCATCTGGTTTACCTAAACCTACTACAATCAATTTCCGCACTGGGCTACCAGCATTTACACGGGTGAAGATTGTAGTGTTGGCTTTACCTTTAAATTCTTCTTCTGCAATCAGTTCTTTTAATACCCCGGAAAACTTTTGATCTAAAGTTGCCAGTTCTCCAGTTAACTCGACTGCATCTTCAAATAATCCAATTGCCAAACTATCGCCTGCCCACTCTAGCAAAGGCTTGTCACTAGGTTGAATTGTCATTTTGGGATTTTGTGTAAATATTCCTTCCTGTACCAGTATTGCTCAAAATTATTGTTTCAGGATGAGGAGAATTGGGAATTGTCCATACTAATCATGGAGGAAGTCTGAGTTGAAAAGCTGGTAACTTTCATCTTCTTACTTCTGTTGCCTTTTTTTCTAATTCACATTAGGCGTGAGTTAGGAATTAATATCTTTACAACTCCTAACTCATAACTCATAATTTCTAGAGTTCCGCCCGAATAGTAAAAGCATAATCTCCTCCAGGCTCTAGCTGATAATCTTGTTGCTCCAAAAATCGACCAAGGGGTTCTTTGATTAAAGCGCGGCCTTGGGAAGGCTTGACGGCAAGTTCTCCTCGGCGAAAATGCCACTGGAAATGCCACTCAAACTCACCTGCACTCACTTCACCCTCAAGGAAGCCGTGTTGCCAGGATTGGCGGGTGATTCTGACATGGGCAATGGTTTCTGGCAGTCGTCTTTTAGCACTCACAATGCTTTATATCAAGTGTAGAATAGTAGCCGTTTGTGTAGGCTTCTTATTTTATTTACCAAACATAGCTTAAATAGACAAACTGACAAAATGAGTATTTGTAGTTGAGCTAGAAGAACTCAAGAGTCAGAAGCCAGAATGGCAAGTGTGCCAGTAGTAAGCTGATGTGCTAAGAATGTATTTTCTTAAAATGTATCTAAGCTGAGAACGATTATGGCGCAGTAATTACCGCTACTGGGCAATGGGCTTTACTTAGAATTACATCCACTCTGTGACCGAAGAAAACGCGACCCGTAACCATTCGGATATTACTCCCTAAAATAATTAGATCGACTTTTTCGGCTTGGGCAAACTTGAGAATTTCCTTTTCTGGGCTGTTTCCTTGAAGAATATAGGTTTTAACATCAGCATCCAGATTGCGGCCAATTGCTGCTTGCTGTTCGAGCAAATCGCGAGCGATTTCCTTTGCTGGAGCTAGCGATCGCTGCTCGTAAAGAATATACTCAACCTGTGGCAAATTAATTACGTTTACGATCATTACTAATGCTCCTGTCTGAGCAGCGATCGTACTTGCCATCTCTACAGCGTTTTTGCTATATTCTGTTCCTACCGTTGGCACTAGAATCTTTGTCAGCTTTTGTTGAGCAATTTTGCATATCTCGCCTTTGGGTTGGGGTAGATGCGACTTTACTACCATCGTTGCACATGGCGCTTCTTGTACTACCCGATCTACAAGCAAATTGAACAATTTTTTCTGAGGGCGCATCTGTTCAGAAGCTCCCAATACGATCAAGTCATAGTTTTTGCTTGCTTCATTCAGAATTACTTCTGCTTTACTACGCCCAGACTCCGTTTTTGTTTGCAGAGTTGTATCAGCAGGTAGCTGCATTTCCTCAGCAACAGAAGCCAGAGCTTCCTCGGCGGCGGTATCTTTAACTTGGGTTGCCGTCCGGCGAGCTTTGCTTTGAGGTTGCTTATCACTTAGGGCATATAGAGATGTCACTTCTATCGAGTTTTGGTGAGCCATGTAGCCCACTAGTTGCGCTGCGAGTTGGATGTTGGGGCCACCGCTAGTAGGTATTAAGACACGTTGGATCTGTTTGATAAAGCTGCGGCTATCCTGCTCTTCTTGTTCCAAACGTTGAGCTTCTTCTTCACTCATCACCACGTTCGACAAAGACCAGCGCAAAAGGGGTGGAGCCATTAGGGAAGTGACGATCGCCACCATCACAATAATTGAGTACATCTGGGGATTCAGCACTCCCAAGGATAAACCAATGGTAGCAACGACAATTTCCATCGCCCCGCGAGCATTCATCCCCGAACCCATCGCTAAACCTTCCCAATGACTCAAGCCGCCGACGCGAGAACCAATGTAAGCACCTATAAATTTGCCAACACAGGCAACAACAAGAACAATCAAGCCAAATAGCAGCGTTTGAGGGACTAACAAAGTTAGTAGATTAACTTTCAAGCCAGCTGAAGCAAAGAAAATTGGTGCTAGAAAGGCTGCTGTGAAGACTTCTAGCATGTGTCCAGCTTCATTGCTAAAGCGGCGAGATTGACCAGCTAGAATTCCCAGCACAAAAGCACCTAATGCTGCTTCTAAACCTAATGCGTGGGTAAGTGCTGCTGCCGAGAGCGAAAGAATTAGTACAGCCGATATACTAGCGGAGATACCGCCAACACAGTCATCAACCCACCGCAAAATCTGGTCTACGATGGTACGCCCAATTGTGAAAGCGATCGCTAAAAACAATATAGCTGCACTTACGGAGTGGAAAATTGTCCCAAAGTCAAACTTGCCGCTACTAGCTAGACCTGAAACCACAGAAAGTAAAATCCAGCCAATGGTGTCGTCAGTCATCCCAGCCGCTAAGGTAACTTGACCAATGTCACGGCGAATCAGGTTTAAGTCCATCAGCACTTTAGCAATCACTGGTACTGCCGAAATACTCATTGCTGTGGCAATAAATAAACTGAATACCAGTCGCTTTTCTGGGTCGGCTAAAAAACTATCTGGCAATAGCCAGCCCAGTCCAAATCCGGTGATAAACGGAACAATAATTCCGCCGAGTGAAATCAGCAGAGCCGTTTTACCCTTACGAAGAATCAGCTTGAGATCCGTCTCCAAGCCAGTTACAATCAGCAAAAATAACACTCCTAACCAAGAAATCACCGAAAGTAAATTAGACTGTTCTTGACTTTTGGGAAAAATCAGCGCCTGTAAATCTGGAAGGAGTAAACCAAATAGAGAAGGGCCCAGCAACACACCCGCCAGTAATTCCCCAACGACAGGTGGGAGGTTAATCCGCCGCATCAACTCACCTAATCCCCGCGCTACCAGAAGCAATAGTGACAGTTGCACCAGCACCAACAGCAACTCATGATGACCGAGAGGTTTAATTAAACCGTCACCTGCTACTTTCTGTGCAGCGAGTACAGGCACTAACATTAGGGACAGGTTTTGCATATAAGCGTCCAAAGCTTGGATTAGAAATTTTTAAAGAGGCTGTTCAAGTAAATCCTGAAAATGTTTACTTCCACATCGGCCTATGAGATTAAACTGTCATTATCCTTAAAATTCTCTTAGTTGCTGTTTATAGCTATCCAGATCAGTCATAACCAAATGTCAAATTTTCTCCACTTTATAGTAACTTTTGTTGTGATGCTGAGTTGCTGGCTGCTGAATCCAACCCTGACAGCACAAGCCGCGACTGGTGCGATGTCTACGACAGGCTACGCCTACGCAGTTTACGAACAGCGTCTTATCCATAGTCCAGATGGTATCGGCAAATATTACATGGGACGGGAAATCGCTAAAGTTATGGGATACACAGGCGCTGGCTGGCTAGAACGACAAAGCCGAGAGGTGGAGGAACAGCCAAGTAAAATAGTTAGCCTCCTTAACCTTCAATCTAACAATGTAGTGGCAGATATTGGTGCTGGTACAGGTTATTTAAGCTTTCGCATCGCCCCGTTATTAACAGATGGAAAGGTTTTGGCTGTGGATGTTCAGCCAGAAATGTTGGAAATAATTGAGTTGTTTAAAAAAGAGAAAAATATCACCAATGTCGATCCTGTTTTGGCAACCCTTAGTAACCCCAACTTACCATGTGAAAGTGTCGATTTGGCTTTGATGGTAGATGCTTACCATGAACTTGAGTATCCGCAAGAAGTGATGCAAGGAATTGTGAAAGCACTGAAACCTGGTGGTAAGGTAGTGCTGGTTGAGTACCGGGGTGAAAATCCTTTTATTATGATTAAAGGTTTGCACAAAATGACTCAAAAGCAAGTCCGTAAAGAAATGCAAGCTGTTGGTTTGGTTTGGCGCGAAACTAAAAACTTATTACCTCGACAGCATTTAATGATATTTGAGAAACCTGATTCTAGCGATGTTTTGACAAGATGAGGCTTGGACGGTACATCACAAGAAAAATATGTCCCAAGCCATAATCAAAAGTCAAGTATTTCCTGGTTTGTGGTTGTCAATGTCAGATTTACTTGCTGGGAATATGCAGCAAGTATTGACTGTGTTGCAGTTGGGATTAAATTCGCCAGAACATCAAATATTTGTGCAGCAATTATCTGGTGAATGAAGATAGTTGCACAAATACATGACAAATAAAATTATGCCAAACACGTCTAAATTACTCTTGTTCACAACCAAGATTAAGAAGCAACGAAAAAACGTATCGATGAATATAAACTATCTAAAGCTTAAGTAGGTGGGTGAGAAAATTTATAACTAAGCTGTTCTGCATTTAATCTGCACCCTCGACGCGGGCAGGATGCCCGCACTACGATGATTTGAATAAATCACAATGTGCAAATTACAAGATTATCAGCTTATGTCATTGCGAACGCAACGAAGTGGAGTGAAGCAATCACAAGGTTTTCACCGCTTTTACTTTTCGTTACATAGTTATATTTATTTGTGCCTGCCTACTTAATTCGACCATAAGAATTCTTGAAAAAGTTGCAGTCAATAATGGATTACTGACATCAGTCGATTTTTTGGGAAATGAGACTGGCGTTTTTGGTTATACTATCCCAAACAATCCAGCTAAGAGAATTATCTAAATCATCGGGGCTATTTGAAACTTTAAAATATAGCTTTTCTTCGCGCTTTCTTTCAATAGCAAAGTCGGCATTTTGAGCATAAACGACTATAAAACCTTTTTCTCGCAAACAATACATCGCCCAGGCTTTCAATGATTGCTTGTATGGTTCGTGTGGAATTGGGGGTTTTGCGATCGCGTCTTCAATTACTTTAAATATTTGTGTGAGTTTTGCAGTCATAGTAGAAATTTTTGTTATTACTCCTAAGTTAACTAGCTTCTGGATCGCAACGAATTTCAATCATAAAGCCATCTGGATCGTAAAAATACACTCCTCTACCAGTAGGACGCGTAACTGGGCCGTATGCGATCGCTATTTTATTTTCCCCGATCACTGCCACCGCGCGATCGAATAACTGCGGATCGATATCAAAAGCCAGATGGTAGGCTCTGGTGAATGTCTTCTCTGGATTGGGATCTGGTGGTGATAATTCTGGTTCCCCAAATAAATCCAGTATCATCCCATCTGGGGTGATGAAGTTGGCTACTTTCCCTGATGCAACAAGTTCCACTAGGGTTGCGGGTACTTCGTCGCCTGTGAGTTCGTGCAAACCCAAGATTCCACCATAGAAGTAGCGGGAAGCTTGCATATCCTGGACATTAAGGGCAATATGATGTACTTTACGCAGATTTCCTGGCGCAAGGACACTGTTCACAGATTGGGTTCTAGATAGCATGTTAGAACAAAATCTCAATACTTTAGATAGAAGCTGAACTTTGGATTTAAAGTTTACTATTCCTAATAAAAATCTATCATGCCATTTGATTATTCTTTAGACTTTAAAACGCAACAGCTTGGGCTGTCCCCTTGAGATGGATTATTGTATAAATTTGTTTCTGCCCTTGGTTGAATTGAGGAATCGTAGAAAACCGATTTAATGTTGTGATTCCGTCAGTTACAATTTTTACTTCGTTGCTATATCCCAGGTTTATATGGGGTATAAGCAAGCTAAATGTGGTGGAGCCAGTATCTACAGTCTTTTTAATAGTCACAGTCACTTGCGTACCAATTTCCGTTTCGACACTACGGATCTCATCTCCCTGAAAGTTTAATGTCTGTTTCCGATCTTGATAGCTGAAAAGAGGCTTACCAGTAATACTTGATGTTGAGTAATTAATACTGACTTTATCGCCTTTGAAATTATACCCTATTAAATTATACAAGTTCGGTGTTTTTTCTTCTAAGGCATGAGATTTTAATACAGGTATTGCTACTAAAGCTATACCTAATGTGAATGATGCAATTAAGTTTCTTGTTTGCATATCTCAAAAAGTTATTACTAGTTTGATGGAGATGCCTGTCCTAATGGGATGACAATTAGGAGTCAAACCAATCGTAGAGGTAGATATTCCAAAATACTTGTCAAATGGAACACATTGCAATGGTTATTAATATAGTTAGGGACTTCCAAAAAATAAAATATACAGTAGGGTGTGTTAGGCGAAAGCCGTAACGCACCGAGATATCTGGCGGTGCGTTACGCTGTCGCTAACGCACCCTACAAAATTGGATATTTTTTTAATTAGAAGTCCCTTACCAAAATTCGTAACAGTGCGTAAAGTTACATCTATCTTGAAAATATGAAATAAGTGGTACAGTACAGAATTAAGACATTTTTATACCATTGCTCCAGCTAGTGCTAGTAAGTTTATTGCAAATAGGTAAACTTGAAAACCGACTATTACGGCATGAGGGAAATAAAGCTACCATTAAAAATGGTAAAAAAGGCGAGAATTTAAGTCTTTTGACTTCCACAAGCTATTACTAAGGTTTTGTTTTGTCAAAACAGAATTCAGGAGTCAAAATGAATTCTGTATGGCTGGCGGATAGCACTGGGATAGCGAGTCCCCTACTAATTGATTCTGGATTCTTCTTCAAAATTAGAAATTTGCATTTGGCATTGCTTATGAAGCTCCGCTCATATATATTTATAGGTTTTTTTCTCAGTCTGCTCCTAAGTCTTGTGCCGTTTTCGGGCAATTTCACCAATGCTGCAACACCGACAGCGATCGCACCTGCATCTGTTGTCTCATTCACCCAAGGGGTACAAAAAACGGTATTGGACAACGGCTTAACAGTGCTAACCAAAGAAGTCCATACCGCTCCAGTGGTCAGCGTGCAAGTTTGGTATAAAGTTGGTTCGCGTAACGAGGTTAAGGGAGAAAATGGCCTTTCTCACCAGCTAGAACATCTGATGTTCAAGGGTACAACTGACCGTCCAGTGCAGTTTGGCAGGTTGTTTAGTGCCTTGGGTAGCCAGTTTAATGCTTTTACAAGTTATGACGAAACAGCTTATTTTGGCACAGTGCAACGAGACAGACTCGAAGCATTGTTGACACTGGAAGCCGATCGGATGGAAAACTCTTTAATTGGAACTGAGCAACTAAAGAGTGAAAAGCGGGTGGTAATCTCTGAGTTACAGGGATACGAAAATTCACCAGGCTACCGTTTGGATCGGGCAGTGATGCGAGATGCTTTTCCTACCAGAGCTTATGGCTTATCTGTGGGAGGCACAAAAGCTGATGTAGAAAAATTCACGGTGGAACAGGTGCGGAATTATTACCAAACCTATTACAGCCCAGACAATGCCACATTGGTAATTACAGGAGATTTTGCTACAGAACCTGTACTCAAAGTTGTTAAAGAAACTTATGGGAAGTTGGCAAAACGAGGAAACGCAGAAAAGAGAACACGGGCAAACGTCGCTCCATCTTCTCCAGTTGCCCCTACTACTAAAAAAGCACCCATTGTTTTGAAACAACCTGGAAGTGCGGCACTACTGCAAGCTGTGTATCCTTTACCAGATATCAAGCATCCTGATGTGCCGGCAATTGATGTGATGGATGCCATTCTCACAGGTGGACGTAGCTCTAGGCTTTATCAAGCTTTGGTAGAATCTGGACTCGCTAGTTCAGTAAGTGGTGGTGCTGCCGAACTCATTGAACCAGGTTGGTATGACATTAGTGCTACGGCGGCTCCGGGTCAAGAGTTAGGTAAAATTGCCCAGGTGCTTCAAGAGTCTTTAGGAAAGTTGCAACAGCAGCCAGTGACCACAGAAGAATTGAACCGGGCGAAGACGCAACTGCAAGCCTCGTATATCTTGGGTAATCAAGATATCACAAGTCAAGCTACCCAACTGGCGTATAACCAAACGATCGCAGGTGATTATCGTTTTATTGAAAAGTATCTGGCTGCGATCGCTAAAGTCACCCCAGCCCAAGTACAGCAAGTTGCCAAAACTTATCTAAATCCGGCTAAACAAACCATCGGCTTCTTTGAGCCAACTCAACCAGATGGGAAACCAGGGACTTCTACTGGTGGTTCTGGGCGCACGGTGGAAAATTTCAGTCCCGGTAAACCTGTAGATCCGGCAGAACTGGCTAAATATCTTCCACCTGCCACATCAACTACAGATTCGGCCAAACAATCACTACCAGAAGAGTTTACCTTAAATAATGGTTTGCGGGTTCTGTTGTTAGGCGATCGCAGCCTCCCCACCATTAACCTAAGTGGACAAATTAACGCTGGTACTGAATTTGACGGCAATCAAAAAGCTGGATTAGCGAATCTGACTGCGGCTAACTTGATGAATGGGACAAAGACTAAAAATGCTCTTACCCTAGCAAAAACCTTAGAAGATCGGGGAGCCGGTTTGAACTTCAGTACCAGCCGCGAGGGAGTTAACGTTAGCGCTGAGGGACTTTCTGCGAACCTGCCGATATTGATTCAAACTCTGGCAGATGTGTTACAAAATGCCACTTTCCCTGCCGAACAGTTAGAACTGAGTCGCCAACGGGCACTGACAAGTCTCAAAGTCCAGCTAGATGACCCCAGAGGACTGGGAAGACAAGTATTCCAGCAGGCAATTTACCCTGAAAATCATCCATTCCATAGCTTTCCCACCTTCGATAGCTTAAAGAGCATTACTCGTGATGATTTGCTTGGCTTCTACCAGACACACTACCGACCAGATGGCACGACGATCGCAATAGTTGGAGACTTCGATCCAGTTAAGGTAAAAACTTTACTGAATCAGGCGTTTGACAAATGGCAAGTCACAGGTAAGCCACCTATGCTAAAAATATCATCCGTGCCATTCCCACAAACTTCGACACGTTTAAACAAAGTAATTCCTGGTAAAGCAGAGGCAGTTACCTACATCGGCTACAACGGCATTTCTCGGAAAGACTCGCGTTATTATGCAGCAGTGATACTGAATCAGATTTTGGGTGGTGATACCTTATCGAGCCGTTTGGGTACAGAAGTGCGCGATCGCCTCGGTCTAACCTACGGTATCTATAGTGCTTTTGCTGCCGGAATCAATCCCGGCCCGTTCTTGATTCAGATGCAGACTGCTCCTGGAGATACCCAAAAAGCGATCGCCAGTACTCTCGGTTTACTTAAACAGTTGCGCGAGCAAGGAGTAACTGAAGCTGAATTGAATACGGCAAAACGCTCAATTACTAATAGCTACCCTGTGGATTTAGCTAATCCCAGTGATGTATCAAGCATCATTTTGGATAATTCTGTCTTGGGACTTTCGCGAGCGGAAATCCGAGACTTTCCCCAGCAGATTCAAGCAGTCACTATGGCTCAGATACAAAAGGTAATTGAGGATTTAATTAAGCCAGAAAATCTAGTAATTGTCACCGCAGGGCCTGGAGATGCCGCACCCAAGGGTGGTTAATTACCTCAGCTAATTTTTAGATTTTGGATTTGGGATTTTTCCTTCAATCCAAAATCTAAAATTAAAAGTTTAATGACTCTTCCTATATCTTGTTTTGCCAATTTTATTTTTCTTCTTTCTTTTCTTCCATATTAGTTATCTTTGTATTTTGCATCAAGATATAATTTTCCTGACTTTGTTGTTCTTCTTTCTTTTCTTGCACAACTTGAGTGGCATATATTTCCACATCTCGTTGAATAATATCTTCTACATGACCTGCAAAAACATAAAACGCCTGTTCGTGAGTTGTATAATTCCGATAAGGGCCTGTTAACTGCGAGAATTGCCACCCTTGGGTTTTCAAAGATTCAACTGTCCGGCGATAGTGTCGCCAACGTTCTCCATAATGAAAAAACTCTTCAATGGCAGCACTAATAGCAACTACTTGACTCAAACCAAAAGTTGACCAGATAATGACATTCTTGACTCTATCGTTAAATGGTTGAGTAGTGGTAATGTTTAGACTGACCAATGCCGGGAGAATTACACCACCAACAATAGTTGTTATCCGCAATAAATAATGGCGATCGCGCGATAAAATTGCCTTACCTTCCATCCAGAGTACTTGGTCTAACCAGCGCGATCGCAAAAAATGTCTTTGCCCATCGCCTAAGTTCATCCCTTCAAATAACTTGTTAAAATCTGCCTTTAAAAATTCTTGATAACTATTTTCTTTTGCCATTATTTACTCCTAATTAGAAAGCAAATCTTTAATTATTTTGCCTAGATTTTCAACTCCCTTCTCTATATCGATTAAGTTGACGTATTGTAATATACCAGATTTAGCTAACTTTTTGGCTCGTTCATCAGTAGCCTCTCCACGCAAGGCATCTGCAAGGATATCTGCGGTTCTACCACTACCAGCGATCGCAACAACTAACCTTCCAGTATTAATGCTAGAAAACGCATCCTCAAAGGTAATCTCACCACCATTTAAAAGTATAGTCAGCGAAGGTGCGTTATTAGCTAGCACAGTTGCAACGTCAGATATCCAAGGAGACTCGTCGCCCCAATTATCGCCAGGAACCAGTACAAAATGAGTATGGTTTGGCTCTAATAATGTCAAATCAGCAGCAGGTTCTTTTTGATTAGGTAAAGCCACTTTGTTTTTGGGTGCTACACCAATCAAAGCAAACTTACCACCTATCTGGGTACGAGCCTCACCCATTAGTTGCATGACTCCCACATTCGTACCTCCATCCACAACATAAGCCCCCAAATTTTCGGCGATCGGGGCTAAAACTTCCGTAAATAAACGTTGAATGCGGAGAAGGTCGGCTTCACTGATGTTACTTGCACCTCCCACCACTACTAAAACAGAACGCGAACCACCAAGCCCTATTTGCTTAAGTGCATCTGGTAATTCGGCTTGTCGATCGGCTCGAATCGCTAATGCTGTTTGTCCACTGTCAAAGGTAAGTTCCAAACAATTTTTCATTTGTCAAAAATCCTGACTGGTTAAGTTTTCCAGGGTAGAACTTCGCAGTCATGTTCCGCAAGGGTTGTATTACGCACAGTAAATTACCGAAGCGTTCAGCTTTTTATCCGACAGAAGAGCGATGTCTCCGACGGGCTACGCCTACGCAAGCAGCTTTATTTAGCGCAGCTTCAAAAAGCAACGTTATTATAATTAATGCATTAATCAAGCTTGCGCCTAATAATAAATAAGTTGGCACAAAAAAACCTCTAGAATACGGAGACGATTAATCGCCTCTGTAGAACTGTTAGGTGCTGCGCCTAAACAAAATCAGCCGTTGTACAAATTTCCATAAGGATAATTGAAGTGACTAAGACTAACTCAGACTTTCTTTCCTCCACCGATCCAGCGATCGCGGAGTTAATCAACGACGAACTACAGCGTCAGCGAGATCACTTAGAGTTGATTGCTAGTGAAAACTTTACCTCTGCGGCGGTACTGGCGGCTCAAGGTACAGTATTAACAAATAAATATGCCGAGGGATTACCTGGTAAACGCTACTATGGCGGTTGTGAGTTTATCGACAAAATCGAGCAACTAGCGATCGATCGCGCCAAACAGATATTTGGTGCTGCTCATGCGAATGTCCAACCCCATTCTGGCGCACAAGCCAATTTTGCCGTGTTCCTGTCGTTACTGCAACCAGGGGACAAAATTATGGGGATGGATTTGTCTCATGGTGGACACCTCACCCACGGTTCACCTGTAAATTTCTCAGGTAAGTGGTTTCAAGTTAGCCACTACGGTGTTAGTCAACAAACAGAACAACTTGACTACGATCGAATTCGAGAGCTGGCGCTGAGGGAGCGTCCTAAGCTCTTAATTTGTGGTTATTCAGCTTATCCCCGGATAATTGATTTTGAAAAGTTCCGTAGTATTGCGGATGAAATCGGCGCTTACTTACTTGCCGATATTGCTCATATCGCTGGTTTAGTTGCTAGTGGTCTTCATCCCGATCCCATTCCTCATTGTCATGTAGTCACAACAACTACCCATAAGACTCTCCGCGGCCCTAGAGGTGGTTTAATTTTGACCAGCGACGCAGAACTAGGTAAAAAGCTAGATAAATCAGTTTTTCCTGGCAGTCAGGGCGGGCCATTGGAACACGTCATTGCTGGCAAAGCAGTGGCTTTTGGAGAAGCCCTAAAGCCTGAGTTTAAAACCTATTCTGCCCAAGTGATTGAAAACGCTCGTGCTTTGGCAGAACAACTACAAAATCGGGGTTTAAAATTAGTGTCAAATGGCACTGATAACCATTTAATCCTCGTGGATTTACGTTCTGTCAATCTAACTGGCAAGCAAGCGGATCGGCTAGTCAGTACTGTGAATATTACTGCTAACAAAAATACTATTCCCTTCGATCCGCAATCACCATTTGTTACCAGTGGTTTGAGGTTAGGTTCGCCAGCAATGACCACGCGGGGCTTGGGAGTAGCAGAATTTACCGAGATTGCAAATATTATTAGCGATCGCCTGCTTTCTCCAGATTCCGACGTAGTAACCCAAGATTGTCGGCAACGGGTAGCAGCATTGTGCGATCGCTTCCCCCTATATCCTCACCTGGAAATTCCTGTACCCGCGCTAGCCTGACATGATAGTTAGGAGTTAAGAATGATGAGTTAGGAGTGATGAGTTTTAAATTTTTAATTCCTAACTTCTACTAGCCTTAGCCTGAGATGATAATTAGGAGTTAAGAGTGATGAATTTTAAGTTTTGAACTCCTAACTTCTAACTCCCAACTCCTAACTCCTAACTTTTAATTATTCCTTCCAATGAGTGCAGAAATTATTTGTGTTGGTACTGAACTGCTGTTAGGAGATATCCTCAACGGCAATGCTCAATTTTTGGCGCAACAATTAGCGCAGCTAGGTATTCCCCACTACTATCAAACAGTGGTTGGAGATAATCCAGAACGGTTGAAGCAAGTTATAGAAATTGCTATTTCTAGAGCGCAAATTCTTATTTTCACTGGTGGACTCGGCCCGACACCAGATGACCTCACCTGCGAAACCATCGCCGATTTTTTTAAAGTTCCCTTGGTAGAACGTTCTGACATCATCGAAGACATAACCCAGAAATTCGCCCAACGCGATCGGGTTATGTCACCAAGTAACCGCAAACAGGCTTTGATTCCCCAAGGTGCAGAAATTCTCCCCAACCCCACTGGAACAGCACCCGGTATCATTTGGCAACCCCGTCCTGAAATCACGATTTTTACCTTTCCTGGTGTTCCCAGTGAAATGTACCCGATGTGGGAAGAAACAGCCGTCCCATTTCTTAAAAGTCAAGGTTGGGGTAAAGACATTATTTACAGCCGGAGTTTAAAGTTTTGGGGGATTGGTGAATCTGCTTTGGCGGAAAAAGTTGCTTCCTATTTGAAGTTACCAAATCCCACAGTAGCCCCTTATGCAGGTAAGGGGGAAGTAAGATTGCGAGTTTCTGCTAAAGCAACTTCAGAAGCAGCCGCAGAAGAACTAATTGCGCCCATTGAGAAACAACTTAAAGAAATTGCCGGACTAGATTTTTACGGCGTTAATAATGATACTCCTGCTTCCGTAGTCGGTCAGTTGTTGCGGGCATCAAAAGAAACGCTTTCAGTGGCAGAATCTTGCACTGGTGGCGGTTTAGGGCAAATGTTGACTGAGATTTCTGGAAGTTCTGATTACTTTTGGGGTGGAGTAATTTCTTATGACAATTCGGTGAAGGTTGGACTGCTGGGGGTTAACCAGGAAGATTTAGATAAATTTGGGGCGGTAAGTGCGATCGTCGCAGAGCAAATGGCAATTGGGGTAAAAACGCGCCTTGGAACAACTTGGGGATTGAGTATCACTGGTATTGCTGGCCCAACTGGAGGAACAGATACCAAGCCGGTGGGTTTAGTTTATGTTGGTTTAGCTGGGCCAAAGGATGAAGTGACAAGTTTTGAGTATCAATTTGGTACAGTGCGAGGTCGGGCTTTAATTCGTCATGTGAGTGCGAATGCAGCGTTGGATAATCTGCGCCGGAAGTTGTTGACGAGGTAGGATATATGTTAGCTTGTCATACGATTGTATGACAAGAGAGCATAACTATGCGATTGAACCTCACACGACTCAAAGTCGCGTGATTCCTGCTTCAACGATCTCTGCCTGAAAAGATTCAGGACTTACAAGTATTGTAGGGTGTGTTAGAACGAAGTTCGTAACGCACCATTCTCAAGGATTTAGTGCGTTACGCTGTTGATAACACAACGCCAGTGACGCTACGCACAGTCGCTACCCCTCAAGTCGGGAAACCCACCCACACGACTTGCTCGCCTACGTATCTTTTCAGAAATCAAACCGGATTCCTATCTCTCTTTCGGCTTCCCACTTTGCTACTGGCTGAATGATACAGTATGAGCGTTGCTAGAAACTGATGACTATGAGCGGTGAGATTGGCGAAAAACTGAAGGAAGCTAGTACTGGCTTGTTAATGATGAGCGAGTCGGATTACCCTTTCGAGGTTGTTCAGTGGGAAGGTGCTGCACCTGCAACACAGGAGAAGATATTACAGCTAACAGGCTCTCAAGACTTGCCAGTAGAAGTAGTAGACTTAGATTATCTCTTTCGTAATTGTGCATTTGAGCAAGAGTGGCACAATGAATTACAGAAAAAAGATGTTAAAAAATTTCAAACACTTGTCCAAACGCTTAAAGATAATCTTAGTAACATCAGCGTTTATCGTGTTGGACAAATAAATATTGACGCTTATATCATAGGAGAAACTAAAGACGGTGACTTAGCTGGAGTAGTAACAAAACTGGTTGAAACCTAGTAAGCGCATTGAGAATTTATTGAAAATAAAAGCCTAGTCATCTATGCCACTAGGCTTTCTCATTTTTTAAATTATCCAACTTATAAATTATCGACTCGTGCTTCTATTACAGACTGAATAGATGTTGAAACTTGTGAGAGAAAATTGTATCCAGTTAGGGATTCTAATGAGTCAACGCTAACCCGATAGTTTCTCCAATTCGCTGTTCGTACCCCTTGGGTGTTGGGAATATTGACAGCAATGACTCTCGTGCTGGTTGTCACTCCAGCAAGACCAGAACCTGGAGTATCTAATACAACAATAATTTTCCAGGTTCTGTTAGGCACTTGAACCTTTCCATTAGCTATTGTATAGAACGTTCCATTAGAACCAGTACCGCCCATTCCATATCCACCGGAAATGATATAGAGTTCTTTACCCTGTCCTACTAAAGTTCTGGCATAATCCTCTAGGTTTGCCCAAATTCCCTGATTGTTATCTGGGGCTTGAGCAATCATATTGCTCATTAAAAAGGTGGCAGAATTATTTGTAACACTATTAGTCCGATCGGCACTAGGTGTCATGTGACCGCGATCGAACCCACTTCCACTAAAATCGGTAGATTGAACTTGATAACACCCAGAAGGAAGTGTTGTATCAGCCCGAAAAGTATCTTGTCTTGGTGTACTACCTAACCAACTACTATTCAACTGCCAAGACACCCAATTTGGTCTACCGATTCCGCAGTTGTAACCAATTACATATTGTGGTTTTACCAACAAATAGTTATTTTGGCTAGAAGTTCCAGCATTGCTAGGGTTGCCAAGAGTTAGGTGAACGCTTACTGATGACTGGGCTGGTACAATCTGTGCCAGCCCAATTATAAATAAAACCACCGTCACAAATGGCAGTAGAAACTTGAAAATCTTGGTTTTTTTCACGTTTTTGTACTTTTGATTACAAAAGCAGTGTCCAAGTTCTTCGTTTCAATATCAAGCATTCAGTGATACAAAAATAAAGATTTTTTAATGTAAGTCTGTTGTGACAGAATACCAGAAATCTTTATTTAGCAAGAGTTACGAATCAAAAATCTACTTTTTTGATGCGCGATGGCTTGAAATTTTACATCTCTACACCAAGATTCAAACATCTTATCCAACTTACCTTAGCAATTAACTTTGGTGCGATCGCCTAGGTGCAAAAATCTTTTCTCTATGTCGTAAAATTTTTACTGTAAAAAACAAATTTTTTATTTCAAGCATGAATGAATCACAAACTTGGTATATTGTCAAACATTCTGCTGGTAATTGCAAAATCGTCCCCAGCGATAAAGTTGCGGACGATAATCTAGAGATTCTAGAAAGTATAGAACAGTGGGGGCCTTTTACTTCAGAAGGAGAAGCGATCGCTCGGCGTGTCGGACTTATTAGGGCTGGAAAGTGCCAACCAGTTTAAGGTAGGAGTAGAGACGCGATTAATCGTGTCTCTACTCCTACATTTATTCTTAACTTTTCATTTTTCTGCTGTGGCTGTGCCGTTAGCAGCAATCTTTTTACCTATTACTTCCACTGCTTTAGCGAATTGTGGGTCTGCTAGGGTAGCGAGTTTGTCGCGCCCATGCAGCCATAATTCCTGCATCTGCTCTTTGGTCAACTCTACCTTCACATCTGGATTAATACCTTTATGATTAATATCTGTACCGTTGGGGGTATAGTAATGAGCAATTGTTACCGCCAATCCTGAGCCATCTTCCAAGGGACGTACCGATTGTACTAGTCCCTTACCAAAGGTTTGAGTTCCAACCAAAGTAGCACGCTTGTTATCCTTCAAAGCCCCTGAAAGGATTTCGCTCGCACTGGCTGAACCTTTATCTACCAGCACCACCAAAGGTTTATTCGTCAAGGCGCGTCCATTTGCCTCTTCTTTTTCTGCCTCTCCTTGGCGTTCAACGGTAGAAACAATCTTACCTTTATTTATCCACATTCGGGCAATATCTACACTGGAGAACAGTAAGCCACCCGGATTACCACGGAGATCCAGAATATATCCAGCTACCTTTTTACTTTCTAAATCCTTGATAGCAATTTGCATTTCTTTACCAGCATTAGCGCTGAACTGGTTCAAGCGAATGTAGCCAAGATTACCTGCTGGAGTTGACTTTTGGGAATATTTAACTGGATGAATTTCAATCCGCGCCCGTTTGATATTAAATTCTTTCGTCTGACCGTCGCGCTGAATTGTTAGGCTGACTTGCGTTCCTGCTTCACCTCGAATTAGGGATACTGCTTGATTCGTATCCATCCCCTTGGTACTTTTGTCGTTGATTTTGAGGATGACATCTTTTGCCAAAACACCAGCTTTAAATGCTGGTGTATCTTCGATTGGCGCAATTACAACCAGTTGCTTGGTTTTTTCATCCTGACTAATCGTGATCCCGATCCCTGTAAGTTCTCCAGAGGTATCCACTTGCATACTCTTAAATTCCTCTGGATCCATAAATCGGGTGTATGGATCTTGTAGCTTTTTCAGCATTTCCCGAATGGACTTATATGCTTCCTGCTGATTACTGTAAGACTTGCTTAAATACTCCTTACGAACAGCCTGCCAATCTACCTGATTAAAAGTACCGTCTACATATTGGCGTTGAACAATTTGCCAAACTTCATCTACTAATTCTTTGGGACTTGCTTTAAATAAAGCCTGACCTCGCGAGTGAATGCCAAGGCTAGTAACTGCGATCGTGGAGAGTGTCACTGCCGTAGCACCCAAAACAAGCCTACTTTTTGTAATCACCATAATGACAGCTGCGTCAGAGGGAAAATATATAGTCAGTATGCTCAATCTAACACAGGCTACTACTGTACAGACCGAGTATGCATTCTTAATTTAAACAAAATACTTGACAATCTGGCGACATTAGTTGTTAATCAACACAAAAGTTTTAAGAATTGGGGATTGGGGAAGGTGGGGCCCCCTCTAGGGATAAGGGGTAATGGGGATTGGGTATTAATTTAGTTATTCTTTCTCTCCCTGCCCCCTGCTCCCCTTAAGGTTCTACCCAGCGTTCATCTGCCTTAATGAGGTTAATTAATTCCTCCACACCTCTGTCTTCTGGGACTTTTTTAATTTCTTCTCGACCACGATACAAGGAAATGTAACCAGGTGTTTTGCCAACATAACCATAGTCGGCATCTGCCATTTCACCGGGGCCGTTGACAATACAACCCATAACTGCGATGTCCAACCCAGTTAGATGTTTAGTGGCTTCCCGGACTTTGTGCAGCACTTCTTCTAGGTTAAACAAAGTGCGTCCACAAGAAGGACAAGCGACGTATTCCACCATCGTTTTTCGCAATCCCAAAGCTTGAAGAATGCTGTAGCAGACGGGAATCTCTTTTTCTGGTGCTTCTGTTAGTGAGACGCGAATTGTATCGCCAATGCCATCAGCAAGTAAGGTAGCAATACCAGCCGTAGATTTAATTCGCCCGTATTCGCCATCACCGGCTTCGGTAACGCCTAAATGTAGCGGATAATCCATACCTAGTTCATCCATTCGCTTGGCGATAAGGCGATAGGCGGCTAGCATCACAGGTACTCGTGAAGCTTTCATCGAAATTACCAAGTTGCGGAAATCCAAGGATTCACAGATGCGAATGAATTCTATGGCAGATTCCACCATGCCTTCTGGGGTGTCACCGTAGGTAAATAGCATCCTCTCGGCGAGGGAACCGTGATTTACCCCAATTCGCATTGATTTACCTTGATCTCGCAAAGAAACTACTAGAGGTTCTAGAGTTTCGCGGATTTTTTCGCCAATTTCGTCAAATTCTGATTTAGTATACTCGGTTCGATTGACGTTGGGCTTTTCAAAGACATACAACCCTGGATTAATCCGCACTTTTTCGATGTGCTTGGAGACTTCCAGGGCGATTTTTAGCCCATTATGATGGACATCAGCCACAACTGGCACGTCTTGGTAAGTTTTTATTAATTTTTGTTTAATTTCTGCTAAAGCTTTAGCATGAGCCATACTCGGCACTGTGACGCGGACAATTTCGCAGCCAATTTCGTGCAGACGACGAATACCAGCCACGGAACCATCAATATCAAGGGTGTCTTCGTTAATCATTGACTGCACTACAACGGGATAGCCACCGCCAATGGTGACATTTCCTACCTTTACAGGACGGGTTTTACGCCGCTTGATAGTTGTATCAAAGGTGGCTTGACTGGGTGTGATGCTTGAAGTGTTTACTGTGGGCAGAGTTTGCATAACCTGATTAGGTAAATTTGCTGTAGCTCAAATATCAGATTTAATAAATCTCTGTTTCCCAGATTGCCACAGGTGGTGGCTCTTTGGGTGATTAGATAGAAAAAAATCAGACAATAACACAGGACAACAGATAAAGAGCGATCGCTGAGTTATACATATTATCAGCAATGCCAATGATTTTATGAACCAACGGTCAATACCTGTTATTCATTCAACAGTCAGATATGATATGCAGCGTCAAGATGAGGTGATGGCTTCCTTTAGGACTTAGATTGGTGTCCCAAGAGTTCGTAGAATATATCGAGCAATTTGGATTTACTTTTTGATATTCCCGAAGCGGTTTTTTGTATATTTTTCATCTAATTTCAGCTTTATCATCATTTTGTACTTTTTCAACCTCCTGGAACTCACATTAAATTCATGAAAATTTAGGTAATCATGCTATAGCTGCGGTCAAACCTAAGTTGTCATGATGTATTTAATCAGTATTTAAGCAAATTGAATTGCATATTAAGCTCTGCTGAATCATGCTCAAACCAGATGAAGGCGCTCAGTATGAAGTATGTGATTGCCCATTCATGGACTTATCTAGATAAGTCCATGAATGGGCAATTAAATTTTAATTAATACTTTTTGATTCTGTAGTTAGTTCACTTTTTAGTAAGTGGACAAGGCGTTTAATTTATAAGTAATAGGCACGATATTACTTTGCTTGTATTGGAATTTAAACCAATATGATTTTTGTGTAAAGCATTTAAAACATCTTCCAAACGCAACATCTTTACATCCAGGACTAGTTACTTTTTCAGAGAGAGATTATGTTTACTTTCAATATTTGGAACCAATTTAACTATGTTTGACAATCCTGAACTTCGCATCGATTCCTCTCTCGCCCAATTGAATAATGCATCAAGCTCTCTAGATAATAATTCGCTAAATTCTTTACAACCCGATGGGAAAGGATTTGGTTCACAGAAACTTTTGAGCTTGGCAGGTGAGACTCTCATCCACGCATGGCAGAACCAAACTAACCCAACCCTAGCCATAGTTTATGCTGCTGGGAGTATTTTTAAGAGTAACTTTGCTGCTAATGCTCACATTGCCTTTGGAGAAGCCTTTAATGTTAACAAAGCAGAAGCATTAGGTGCTGATATCTTGAGTGGAAACTATGGTGTCTTGCCAGATGTACAATTTCTCTCTAATACTCAGATGAATGGTGCTTTCGGTGCATACGCCAAAAGTAACAACACAATCTACCTTAACAGTGCTTTTCTGACGCAGAATTCAGCTAACCCAACTGCTATAGGCAAAGTTCTCGTTGAAGAGTCAGGACACTTCCTAGATGTTTACGCTAGTCCTGTTGACTCCCCCGGCGATGAAGGTGAGATGTTAGCGGATTTGATTTTAGGTGATCAACTAAGCGCAGATCAGATTACTAGGATTCGTGCTGAAGATGATTCAGCAACCATTGTTGTTAATGGACAAAAATTGGGAGTTGAACAGTCAAGCCCAGTACCCACAATTACCATCAGCGCCACAGATGCAAATGCTGGAGAAACTTTAGCTGGACAACCTACAAACCCCGGTCAATTTACCCTGACACGCACAGGAAGTATTGCTTCAGCACTGACAGTGAATTACACAATGGGGGGGACAGCAATTAATGGTACAGATTACAACAAATTAACCAATAGTGTATCCTTTGCGGCTGGCTCTTCCACAGCATTAATTAATATTAATCCCATTGATGATGGAGAATTTGAGGGAAATGAGACAGTTATTCTCACCTTGGCAACTGCTACAAATTACAACTTGGGTACGGTTAAAACTGCCACAGTCAACATCGCAGACAACGATAAACTAAGAAGCGACTCTAGTAGTATTGCAGCGCAGGGTGTAGTGTCTCAGATTGTTGACCCTAAATCTGGATTACAGGTACAAGGAGTTGGTGACTTCAACGGGGATGGTAAGGCTGACATTCTGTGGAAAGATAGCCAGGGAAAAACAGCAATTTGGTTGATGGATGGGCTAAAAATTCTTAACCAAGCATATTCACAGTCTGTTGATCCTAAATCTGGATTCCAGGTACAAGGAATTGGTGACTTCAATGGTGATGGTAAGGCTGACGTTCTATGGAAAGATAGCCAGGGAAAAACAGCAATTTGGTTGATGGATGGTCTGAAAATTGCCAACCAAGCATATTCACAGTCCATTGACCCCAAATCTGGCTTTGAAGTCAAGGGGATTGGGGACTTTAATGGGGATGGTAAAGATGATGTCTTATGGCGAGACAATCAGGGTAACAATGCTGTTTGGTTGATGGATGGGCTAAAAATTGCCAAACAGGGTTTTACCCAATTTGTTGACCCCAAATCGGGCTATGAGATTAAGGGTGTTGGTGACTTTAATGGTGATGGTAAAGCTGATGTCTTATGGCGAGACCAGGTAGGTAACAATACCATTTGGTTCATGGATGATGGGTTCAAAGTCTCCCCAGAGCGACAAGGTACAACCCAGTTTGTTGATCCACTCTTGGGATGGCAAGTGAAAGGGGTTGGTGATTTTAACGGCGATGGTAAGGCTGATATTTTCTGGCAAGACAATTTTGGTCAAACTGCAATTTGGCAAATGGACGGGCTGAAGGTAGCATCTCAGTCATGGTCTCAGGCAGTTGAGCCAGCATTGGGTTGGCAGTTTAGCGGAATCGGTGATTTTAACAATGATGGAGCGGCAGATATCCTCTGGCGAAATAAGGATGGTAACACCGATGAATGGTTGATGAAAGGTTTGCCAAAACCTCAAGAGACTAGCAATAGTAGTATTGAGTGGAGTACAACAGTTTTTCGTTGGAAATCTGGACTAGGAAAGCCGCCTGCTGATTTCTGGGAAGGAGGTATGTCTAACCATAATGCTGTTGGGCAAATCAATCTCGGTTCTAATATCCGAAGTGATGGCAAGCAAGGGATTAAGTTCGATATCGGAAATGGTTCACTAAAGAATGGTACTCAATTACCATCCGATTATTTTGTACTTCGCTCATATACTACTGCTAATTTTGATGGTGGTGAGTACACCTTCCGCGTTAAGGGTGATGATGGTTTCCAAATTTTGGCAAAACGCCAAGACAACGGTCAATGGACTTGGATTACTCCAGAAAAACAATGGCAGGAATCTTACAATGGGTTCGCTGAGTATAAAGTAAAATTGGATGCTGGGCGCTATGACCTTCACTTCCACTACTTCGATGTTGACCAAGGTGCTAATCTTGACCTGTCTTGGGAAAAGGTTCAGCAGTCATCATCTGGTTCCTATGATCGCCAAGCAGCAGCAGACTATGCACGCAAGTGGGCAAATGGGAGAAATCCCGCCTACAAAGATTTTTCCAATGTGGGTGGAAACTGCGCTAATTTTGTTTCACAGTGCTTAATTCAAGGTCATGAATTACCTACAATCCATATTGGGGCAGACGAACTCAAAAATTATCTAGTAGGGCAGCATTTGGCTAGAGAAGTTAGCTCAATCAATGACATTCAGGTAGGAGACGTTATTGCCTACTCATGGGATGGCGGACCAAGTATGGATCACGTTGCACTATATCTAGGTAATGGAAAAGTTGGAAGCAATACCACAGATGGAATTTGTGATTGGCGGATGGGGGTTGGGAGTTCAGTCGCCCCCAATGGAAAATGTGTGTTGCTACATATTATTGACGGTGATCAAAAAGACAGCTTAACGACTGGCTCTAACAACTCGATCAAGTATAACGCCAGTGTAATTCCATCAACTTGGAGCAACGCAGCAAGTCCTTATATTCCAACATTAATTGAAGCATTCGCAAGTCAAGGGATTACGAGTGTCAAAGCATTAGCATACGCTGCTTCAACTATTTGTTTTGAATCCAGTTGGAATCCTCAAGCTGAAAATACAACAGATAGGTATGCTGGAACTTCTTGGTCAGGTAAAGGGCTAGCTCAAATTACAACTCCTGGAAACTACAGTCAGATATCAAAATTAACAGGAATCGACTTTGTAGGACATCCTGAGTATATGTTCGACCCAAGAAATTCTTTGATTGCCAAGGCAGCCTTTTACAAAATGACCGACATGATTTCTTATATTGAGAGAGGAGATTATGAAAGTGCCGCAGGGATATACAACGCAGGAGATGCAGGCTATCGTTCTTCATATACGCGCAATGTTGCAAATGCAGTTAGTCAGTGGTTAGGTGTTTTCGCCGCTTAAACATTTTGTTGGGCAATCACAACTGAAAAATAAATGTGATAGCTTTTCTCTTGATTCAAGATTTGGCTTTCCTATTGTGAATGGTAGAGAGCGATCGCCTTTGTAACTACCCAGAGTGCGATCGCTTTTCTCTTGTTGCCTTTGTGACTACCCAGAGTACGATCGCTTTTTTATTGTGAATGATAGAGAGCGATCGCTTTGTTATCACTCCAACAAATTAAATCCTTTGTCGGCTCTCAACTTTCTGTCAAATGTTGCTGTTGTCGTACAACCAGATTGTTGAGCGATCGCCCCAATCAAATAGTCAGAAAAATCTGCGCTTCCCTGCTTAAAACGCTGCAATGCTTGATAAACTACAGAGGGATTTTCTAACTCAAAAACTGCACATTGCAACATCATCTCTATAGTCTTACTGATTTCTAGCCTACTAAATTCATAAGGCTTACCGCGCAAAACCCAAACTAATTCACACAGAACTATATTCGCAACAAAACACGGCTCTCCCCCTTCGATAATCTCAACAGCTTGCTCCCATTGTTGCTCATCATCTTTTGTCAGGTAGCGCACTAAAATATTCGTATCAACTCCAATCACTTGAACCTTCTCTAATTGCTGTTTCCATTTCCTCTAAAGTTGCGCTTTTCATCCCTAGACGATATAAGCTCCCTGATAAGCTTTGAACAGGGATATTCAAGGGAATAAGTGTAACTATCCCATTTTCATCAATCACAAAATCAACCTTGCTACCTGTGTCTAAATTGAGGTAATCTCTAATTTCTTTAGGGATAGTTACTTGTCCTTTTGTTGTGATGGTTGCACTAGCCATTACTCAAAATCCTTACATTTACTCCTTACTTAATTATACAGTCGATTGTCAATCAAGCGTCTACGCTTTTTTGAGGTTGTGGATGAAAGAGCGATCGCCTTTGTAACTACCCAGAGTGCGATCGCTTTCCCATTCTCATACACGATCAACTGCGTAAGCCTTTCTCACTACTCACAGTGCGATCGCAATTTCTTACTTGAGTTAGCAAGACTTCAATAACCATCATCTTATAATAGAGTCAACCAGCATAAAGCGGAATTTATGAATGCCAAACAGAAAATAATTGAAGAGATAGAAAATGTACCAGAAGAAATTGTATGCGAGGTTCTGGACTTTTTACTTTTTTTGAAAGCCAAAGAAGATAAAGAAGATTTAGAAGATGCAAAAGCTGCATTAAAAGAAGCAGAAGAGGTTGGTACGATTTCTTTGGGTGAACTCAAAAGGGAATTAGGTTTGTGAGTTACGAAGTAGAAATTGCTCCGGCTGCAAAAAGACAGATAAAAAAATTACCCTATGATGTTCAACAAAAAGTGGTTGCTAAATTGGAACAACTTGCTTTTGAGCCTCGTCATGATGGTGTGAAAAAATTAGAAGGTTCTGATAATTTATATAGAGTCAGATTGGGAAAATATCGAATTATTTACGAAATACAAGATGGTTTCTTATTAGTCACGGTGGTCAAAGTAAAGCATCGTAGTGATGTTTATAGATTGTGAACAACTAAAAATCGAGAGCATCCCAAATGTGCAAAAACGCCTTACCGCTTTCGCATTCTCATACATTATGCAAGTGCGTTGGCGCAGCCCGCCACAGGCATCGCCTTTGTAACTACCCAGAGTGCGATCGCTTTTTTATTGTGAATGGTAGAGAGCGATCGCTTTTGTAACTACCCAGAGTGCGATCGCTTTAACCAGACTAAGTTGCGTTGCTCCTAGATTTACAGACACCAGATACTATCCGCTTTGACTATATCTCCGTATTTATGCGAGAAAACATATTGACCAGATTCTAAACCAGTGGCATATTCCTCTAGCCAGTTCTGAAAACTTGAAGCGACGAGTTTTCTCTTGCCGTCATCGTGCCACATCTGAATAATTTGTCCAACCTTGCCACCTTTAGCAGGAGCTAAGTCTAGACAATCATGATCGCCAGCACCGGCATAGGTTAGTGGTATCCATAACGGACTCCACCAATCTGTACAAATCCCTATTCCTGGTTCTGACTGACTTTCACAATCATCGAAATTACCTCCATCTAGAAGTTCCTTCCAAACTTGCCATTCATCTTGAATACGTTCAAGAGATAGAAATTCTCGTCCATTAATCAGCCCATAATCGTAGCCTGATTGTCCATTATGGATACGGTAAGAACTCTTGACATCATCAGGAAACTGTATCAGCAGAGCGTCTTCTACTGCCTTTATCTGGTTCTCTGATGCTCCAGGGTTCAATGTATCAAGAACTTGTGGAGTATTAGCTTTGAGCCAGAATTCTATTCTTGTCCAAATTTCCTGCATACTTGTAGCTGCCTCGGATTAAAAATATTTTGCCTTATGGTTGGTTTACAGATGAGTGCTTAGATCGATGGTTGGCGATGTTGCGAAGTTTGGATGAGAGCGATCGCTAAATTTATGTTTTCATAATACAAATATACTATTAAGGAACGAAAATGAGGAGCGATCGCTCCTAGCACTAGCTAAATTAGACTTATCACCAAATTCTTTGACGCTCATGCTAGAAAAAACATCTACATTCCAGAAAGCAGCAGAAGCATTAGATCCAGAAGCTCAGGCTATTCTTGTAGATATTATCCAAAAGCGCCTTAAACAACAGCGACGGGATGACTTATTAAAAGAAGTCGCGCAAGCAGAGAGTGATTATGCTCAAGGTAATGTCCGGCGTGGTTCTGTTGCAGATTTGATGGCGGAGTTAGACGAGTGAAAAATTTGGTTTGGAGTCCAACTTTTGTTCGTGCTTTTAAGCGTGTAGTCAAGAAAAATCCTGAGTTACGTTCTCAAATTGAACAAGTATTACAATAAATAGCTGAAGATCCATTTCAAGTCAGTTTACGTGGTCACAAGCTAAAAAGTGATTCATTGGGTAGATACTCATGTTCAATTGATTATCGGAATCGGATTTTATTTAAATTTGTTACAAATCCTGAATCAGAAGAGGAAGAAATTTTGTTGCTAAGTTTAGGTTCCCACGATGACGTTTACTAAATTCAGCATTATTTTTGACTAAGGCAAGCTTAATAATTAGAAAATAAGTACAGATTTTAGATGAACACCCAAATAACAACCCAACTCCCCATTCCCCCGCACTTTAACCCCGATAAGGTCGGCGAAGTTTCGCGCCTACCTTACCAAGAACGTGCCGCCGAAGCTGAAATCTGGGCAAAACAACACGATATCAAACCTGCATCTGTAGATCAAACCAGCATTTGCTTACTATTAATTGATGTCCAGAACACATTCTGCATCCCCGGATTTGAATTATTTGTAGGTGGAAAATCCGGTAATGCGGCGGTGGATGATAACGTCAGGTTATGTGAGTTTATTTATCGTAACTTGGGAGTAATTACAAAAATTGTACCCACACTGGACACCCACACAGCAACGCAAATTTTCCATCCGATCTTTTGGGTGAATGCTGCGGGGGAACATCCAACTCCAGCAGCGACTAGCATCACACCAGCAGATATTCAACAAGGTATTTGGAAAGTCAACCCAGCAGTTGCTGACAGTGTTACGAATGGGGATTATGAATTATTAGAAAAACACGCTTACCATTACATTAAGCAACTTAGTCAAGACGGTAAATATCCCCTCACTGTTTGGCCTTATCATTCTATGTTGGGTGGTATCGGCCATGCTTTAGTTTCATCGGTTGAGGAAGCGATATTTTTCCACGGGATTGCGCGTCAGAGTCAGACGCAATTTGAAATTAAAGGCGAAAATCCTTTAACAGAAAACTATTCCATCTTACGTCCAGAAGTGTTAGAAGATTTTGAACAACGTCCACTTGCTCAAAAGAACACGCGCCTAATTAAACAACTTTTAGAATATGATGCAGTAATTATTGGTGGTCAAGCTAAAAGTCACTGCGTCGCTTGGACAATTGACGATTTATTAACAGAAATTAAACAGGTAGATGCTACCCTTGCCAAAAAAATCTATCTGCTAGAAGATTCCACTTCCCCCGTTGTTGTCCCCGGTGTTGTGGACTACACAGAACAGGCAGATGCAGCATTTGCAAGGTTTGCAGAGGCAGGAATGCACATCGTAAAATCTAGCGAAAATATAGCATCCTTTATTTAACGCAAAGGATCGCAAAGGTTTCGCAGAGGAACACAGAGATTTCCTTTGCGTTCCTCTGCGAAACCTTTGCGTTCCTCTGCGTTTCAAAACAAACCTCATTTCTTCAAATAACCCTTTGGATCTTCTGCTACCCAACCCAGAGATGAGCTAGAACGCACTTCAAAATGGAGATGCGGTTGAGTGGATGTTGGTTTTCCACTAGTGCCTACTGTTCCTAGTAAGTCTCCTTTTTTCACTTGTTGACCGACAGTAACTTTGATACTGTCAAGCTGGGCGTAGCGGCTTTGGAGTCCGCCACTGTGGTTAATAATGACCAACTTGCCATAAGAACCTTGATCGCTGGCAAAGGCTACGGTTCCAGGTGCGATCGCTAACACATTGCTACCAACTGGTGCTAATAAGTCAACACCGCTATGGAAGAAAACTTCACCTGTCGCAGGATTAATTTGCCACCCGTAAGCTAATCCCAGAGTTGCTACTTGTGCTAAAGGATATCCAGACAGAGATGCACGGTTTGGCGTACTGGCATCATTGAGTAAAGGGGCTTTAGTTATAACACCATTGGGCGACCAATTTACCCCCGGAACAAACACAATTCTGGGGTTTTGTTGGCAGCCATTCACCTCAAAAAGGCTATCAGCACGAACTTTGTATTGTGCTGCCACTTGTCGCCAAGTTTCACCACGAGGTACTTCAACTACAATCCCATTGTAGGGAGAAATTTGAAGCACACTACCAACGGCTGCGATTGCACCGTTCTGCAAAGCTGGATTCATGCCAATAATAGTTGTAGGAATGAGATTGTAGCGCTGCGCTATACTCTCCAAAGTTTCGCCACGGACAACTTTATGGCGTTGGAAGCGAGATAGGGCTGGAATCGGGCAACCACCTACAGCAGCATTAGCACTGTTCAAGTTTGGCAGTATGCTTACTAGGCCCAAGGCGCTAACTAAGCTACAGAGAAAAAGTTGACGAAAGGGTAAAGTCATGTATACAAGTCAATAGCGCATTAACTTTAGATTTTAGATGGAGAGTGCGAGAAGTGG